>DASTGE010000213.1:0-5098 GCA_035719405.1 Burkholderiaceae bacterium | reverse complement strand
GTCTTCAGTGCCGGCCAAGCCGCGCCAAGCCAAGGCGCGATCCTCAGTGCCGAAGACCACGGCCCAGCTGTTGTCAGTCGACATCTGGGATGGCCGCCCGTCAGCGGTTGTCGGGACCACCCACCCAAGCGACCGGCAGGTGATCTACCTGCACGAAGGCGACCAGCACAAGGGCATCACGCTCAAGCGCGCTGATCACACCTCGCAGCAAGCGATGTTCGATGTGGCTGGCCGGGACATCGTGTTGAGCCGCGAACACGGACAGCCATAGGAGCACCGACGATGCAATTGCGCTTGTTCAGCGTCAGCGCCTTGCTTTGCGCATGGACGTGCTCTCACGCCGCCGACCACAGCTCCGTCGGCATCACCTCCACCACGGCTGGCAGCACGGCCAAGGCTGCAACAGCCACTTCCGTGCCGGCCCTGTCCGCCGTCGATCTCCAGGTGGCGCAGATGTGGGGCCTGACGCAAGACGAGATGCAGCGCGCGCTGGTGCTGCTGAAGGGGCCGCGTGGCGCATTCTCGAGCCCGAACCTGTCCCCGGTCGAAGCACTGGGCATCCACGCGCGCGGCGAGCAGGAGCGCCGCTATTACGCCCAGCTTTATGCGCGGGCCTTTGTGGCTGACGTCGAACGCGTGCTGGCGTGGTCGAACGTGGCGGAAGCCGAGGTCAAGCGCCTGGTCGGCGACAAGCCCGTAATCAGCTTCACGGGCCTGCCGCCTGTGCCAGTGAGCCCCGCGGTCGCAGCCGGCGCCAACCTGCCCATGAGTGCCGTGCGTCCACCGGCCGCTGCCGCATCGAAGGAAGCGCGCTGATGCTCCTGCGTCGAACGTTCCTCGCCGGTTCGAGTGCCATCGTCGTGGCCGCGCCTGCCCGCGCGATAGAACGTCGCGGCGATCCTGCGCCCTTGCCACCGGGATATATCGCTATGGGCCAGCGCCACGGCGTGCCACCGCTGCTGCTGTACGGCGTGGCCCTGCAAGAGTCGAAGGACCTGTTTGGCGAACAATCGCTGCCCCATCCGTGGACCTTGTGCGTGCGCGGCAAACCGCTGCGCTTCTCGACCCAGGCCGTCGCCGTGCATCACCTGCAGCATTGCGTGGCAGCCGGCGTGACCAATGTCGACTGCGGGTTGATGCAGGTGAACTGGCGGTACCACCAACGCCGCCTGCAGTCCTTCGCTCGCGCGCTGGACCCCTATTCAAACATCGCGGTCGGCGCCGGGATTCTGCGCGAGCACTTCGACGCGACGGGCGACTGGTTCGAAGCGGTGGGGCGTTACCACCATCCGAGCAACACCTCGCGCGCCAACGCCTACGCGCGCAGTGTGTTCGCGCGGCTGCCGCGCATTCCCCGCGGGAGAACGCATGCGTGACACCAGGAAGGCCCGCCGATGAGCGGAGGCGCCGTCCTCGAAGCCAAGCTTCGCCCGCCGGTGGAGCTGTGGAGTGCCGCCGTGGCCTTCGGTTGCGGCTTGATCGCGGCCTTCGAGCCCTGGGTGCTGATGATGCCGCCGCAGCTCGGCCTCATCTGCGCCGCGCTGGCGTTCGCCTTCGCGTGGCTGCGCGCCTCGCAGGCCGTCGAGGTGCTGCGCTACCAGCATGGCCTGAAGTACTGCAAGGTCACCAAGGCAGCGCCCCACAAGCTGCCGGTCACGCCCGATCAGCTGTACCTTGGCGAGGGCTTTGAATGGACCCAGCTGCACACGCAGCGCAAGGTCGACGCGAGCCAGCCAAGCGCGCGTGAGTTCGTCATCCCTGGCCGGCGCGAGCGCGCGCTGCGCAAGTTTGGTGAGCGGCTGCGCGAATGGGCCAGCCATCGGGCCCGGCAAGGCCGTGTGCTGATGCGGCCGGTGGCGGCTGCAGCGCTGATCGCGACGAGCCATGACGTCTGGTGGAACCCGGTCGCCCCACAGCCCGACCTCGGCGGCTCCCCCATCCTGCACGGCGTGGGCTTCCATGACCGCCCCGTCACGCTGCGCCAATCCGAACGCAACGGCCACTTGCTGGTGCTGGGCACCACGCGCGTGGGCAAGACTCGCCTGTTGGAGCTGCTGGCCAGCCAGGACATTCATGCCGGCCACGTGACCATCGTCATCGACCCCAAGGGCGATGCCGACCTGATGCTGCGGCTGTACGCCGAAGCGCAACGCGCGGGTCGCGGCGAGCAGTTCTACATCTTCCACCTCGGCTATCCCGACATCTCGGCGCGCTACAACGGCATCGGCAGCTTCTCGCGCATCACCGAGGTTGCCACGCGCGCCACCAACCCCCTGCCCTCCTCGGGCAACTCGGCGGCGTTCAAGGAATTCAGCTGGCGCTTTTCCAACATCGTCGCGCAAGCGCAGGTGGCACTCGGACGTGTGCCGACTTACCAGACGCTGTTGCGCGACGTGACCGGCATTGATCCGCTGTTCATGGACTACGCGCACCTTGCGCTGAAGCGCGAAGAAGCGGCCGGCCGGGCGCAGGGCTGGCGTGACCGCTGGCAGAGCCTGCAAGATGAAATCGGCAACCCGAAGGCGAAGTTCCCTCTGCCGCGCGCGCTGCAAGACCGCGACCCGTCACTGGCGGCGATGGTCGTGCTGGTCAAGGAACTGCGCATCGCCGACAGCGTGCTGGCCGGTCTGGCTGCCGCCGTGAGCTACGAGAAGACCTTCTACGAGAAGATCATCGCGTCGCTGGGTCCGTTCCTCGAGAAGCTCACGACCGGCGAGATCGCCAAGCTGATCTCACCCGACTACTTTGACCCGGACGATCCGCGTCCGGTGTTCGACTGGATGCAGATCATCCGCCAGGGCGGCATCGTCTACGTCGGCCTGGATGCGTTGTCGGATGCCGTCGTCGCCAGCGCTGTCGGCAACGCGATGCTGGCCGACCTCGTGTCGGTGGGCGGCAAGCTCTACAAGACGGGCCTGGAGCCAAATCGAGCCGACGGCAAGATCGTCCTGCCCACGGTGTGTCTGCACGCGGACGAGGTCAACGAGATCTGCGGGCCGGAGTTCGTGCCGATGGTCAACAAGCTCGGCGGCTCGGGCTTCCGCATCACGGCCTACACCCAGTCGCTGTTCGACTTCGAGGCCAAGCTCGGCGACCGGGCGCGCGCCAATCAGATCATCGACAACTTCAACCACGTGGTGATGCTGCGCGTGCGCTCGGCCGCCACGGCGAAGCTGGTGACCGAGCAGGTGCCGAGCGTCGACGTGACGACGCTGGCGGTTGTCTCCGGCGTCACGGACACGGCCGCCGCCGGGACGGGCATCGACTTCACCTCGAACAACCAGGACCGCGTCGCCACGACGAAGACCGAGATGATCACGGCGGCCGACATCCTGGAGCTGCCCAAGGGTCAGGCGTTCGCACTGCTGGAAGGCAATCGCCGCTACAAGATCCGCATCCCGCAGCCCGATGCAGCCAACGACGCACTGATCCCCGAATCGTTGCGTGCAGTCGCCGAGGACATGCGAGCGCGTTACCGCACGTCGGAGAGCTGGTGGACCGAGAAGGACTGGCTCGCAGGTCAGCCGTTGTTCGGCACCGGTGTCGGCATCGTGGTCAACGACCTTGCGCCGGATCCGGATGAGCCGCAGCAGGAGGCCGCTGCATGAGCCAGGGCAACGCCAGCGCCAGACCGCCCGCCCCTCGCGGACCCATCTCGCTCGTGATCATGGCCGTGTGGGCGTTTGCGCTGTCCACCGTGCTCGCCTGCCTGCTCGGCTGGGCCACCGAGATGGTGGGCATCTACGCGTGGTGGCCGCAGCAGGGCGTGAACCACGTGAAGGCGATCGTGCAGGAAGACCTTCAGTACATCGCGGCGGCGCCGCGCAGTCTGCTCATAGATGACACGGTGAAGTTCGCCAACAGGCTCGTGACGATGATCGAGCGGCCCTTCCGTCGTGTGGGCTTGGTGGACTTCTACGAGAGCTTCGCGCAGGGCTCGCGTATCCCTGCGCAGCCGCCAGCGCAGAACGACAAGGTCGCCCGGCTCCTGCAGGCGATCGAGCCGATGAAGCGCGAGGCCACGCGCTGGGCGATGTTGTTCATGTACGTGGTCGAGGACACGATGCTGCGCATGGCGACGGCGGCCTTCGCCCTGCCGGCGTTTGTGCTGGCCTGCCTGCTTGGCGCCGTCGATGGCATGGTGCGGCGCGACCTGCGTCGCTGGCAGGGGCAGCGCGAGTCCTCGTGGTTCTACCACCGCGCCAAGCGCATGTTCTTCTGGTCGCTGACCGGAGGCTTCACCTTCTACCTCACCTGGCCGTTCGGCGGCTTCAACCCCGCCTACATGGTGCTGGTCTTCACCGCGCTGTCGGCGATGTCGTTGTCCTCGACGGTCGCCAGCTTCAAGAAATACGTCTGACTCAAGGGAGATCTTTCTGCCATGTCTTCTCTCACCATGCGCAGGTTCATCGCGATGGCCTGCATTGCCGGACTGCCCGGTCTCGTGCATGCAGACGCCGACAGCGAACGCGAGGCGCTGGCGCGCATCAGCTACGAGCTGCAGCAGTTGCAGGCGCAGATCGCCGAGGCCAGCAAGCAAGCGCCGAGTGGCCAGCGCGTGCGCTTTCGGTACGACTGGCTGCTGCGCGATTTGGCGCTGGTCAGGCAAGGCGTCGACGAGCACCTCGATGCGCCGGAACAACCACGCCCGGTGCCGCCGTTGCGCGGTGACTACCGGCAGTGATGCGAGGACGCGATGAACCACGACGCGTGGCTGCATGGCAGCGGCATCTCGGCTTCAGCGGTCTGGTGGACGATCGCCGCGTTCGGCATCGGGCTGTCGGTCCTCGTGCTCGCGTCGGTGATTGCCGCGCTGTTCGACCGCGTCATCTGGGACGGCATGGATCGCGAGCGCGCGTGGCGCTATGGCTTCCGGGCATTGGCTGCAGTGGTGCTGCTGTTGGTGCTCTTTCAGCAATGACGCAGCGCCTCTTCCTGCCGGCGGCGTTCCGGCCGCCGTGAGCTTCCCCCCACCTGATCAGCAAGATGGTTCAGCTAAGCGAACGGCTCGAAGTGGGCATGGATTCGTATTGCAGGCAACCCTCGCGATCCTGTCGAGAATCGATCGCAGGTTAAATCGACGGTTGAACAAATACTG
>DASTGE010000212.1:0-10833 GCA_035719405.1 Burkholderiaceae bacterium | reverse complement strand
TGGGGCACTGCGGGCACACGCCTGCTCACCGGTAGCGCGTGGCTGCGCATCGCGTGCATCGGCGGCGAGACGCGCTACGGCGAGATTGTCCGTTCCGCCACCGAAGGTGGCCACGCCGCAACCCCGCTGCAGAAGGCCATCGGGGAACTCGTGGTCGTGCTGCTCGGGGTGGCGCTCGTCATGTGCATGGTCCTTGCCGCGGTCAGGCTGTGGCACGGCCACGGGTGGATCGATGCGCTGTTGAGCGCGGTGACGCTGGCGGTGGCCGCGCTGCCCGAGGAGTTCCCGGTCGTCTACACGTTCTTTCTCGGCGTCGGCGTCTTCCGCCTGGCGCGCAAGAAGGCCCTGGTGCGGCGCGCGGTTGCGGTGGAGAACATCGGCCGCGTCACCTGCATCGTGTCGGACAAGACCGGGACGATCACGGCTGGCTCGCTGATGCTTGCCCACCGGACCCCGGCCGTCGGCCAGGACGATGCCTCGGTGTTGCAGGTGGCCACGTTCGCAGCGCGGCCGGACAGCGGAGATCCCCTCGACCAAGCCCTGCATGCCGCGGCGGGACCGCTGGCGCAAGCGACCCGGCTGTCCGATTTCCCTTTCACGGAAGCACGGCGCCGCGAGACGGTCATCTGGAGCTTGGCCGCCAGCGACCCGACGGCCTTCACGAAGGGCGCTCCGGAGACCGTGTTGGCCACCTGTGAGTTGTCCGAGTCCGAGCGAGTGGACTGGCTCGCCCGTGTCGACGTGTACGCACGGGCCGGGCACAAGGTCATCGGATGCGCCCGGCGCGTCATGCCCGCAGGGGCACCAATCGACGTCGAGCCCGATGGAGGGTTCCAGTTCGCGGGCCTGCTGGCCTTCGAGGATCCGGTCCGTGACGGCGTGCGCGCGGCCATCGCCGACTGCGTGGCCGCGGGCATGCGCGTCATCATGGTCACTGGGGACCATCCGGCCACGGCCGCGGCGATTGCGCGCGAGATCGGACTCGGGGGAAACGAGCCGAAGGTCGTCGTTCTTGCATCCGACGACGACGCCCGCGCCGTGCTCGGCGCCACCGGTGGTGTGCACGTGGTGGCGCGCGCCACGCCGCAGCAAAAGCTCGCCCTGGTGCAGGCGCTGCAATCCGAAGGAGAACTCGTCGCCGTCACGGGCGACGGCGTCAACGATGTACCGGCGCTTCGCCAGGCCGACATCGGCGTGGCCATGGGCGAGCGCGGCACGCGCAGTGCACGCGAGGTGGCGCCGGTGGTCCTGCTCGACGACAACTTCAGGACCATCGTCGATGCCGTGGCCGAAGGCCGTCAGCTCTTCCAGAATCTGCGGCTCGCCTTCGCCTACCTGCTGCTCGTGCACATGCCGCTCGTGATCGGCGCCGCGGCGATCCCGCTGATGGGCCAGCCCTTGCTGTTCCTGCCGATCCACATCGTGTGGCTGGAGCTCGTCATCCATCCGACGGCCATGCTTGCATTCCAGGACCTGCCGAGCCTGGGGCCGCTCGCGGCGGTACGGCGCCATCAACGTGCGCGTTTCTTCTCGACCGGAGCCTGGTGGGGCATAGGCCTGGTCGGCGCTCTCGTGAGCGTGGCCGTGGTCTGGGGCTACCTCCACGCGCTCGGCGCGGACCAGGACGTCGAGCATGCGCGCGCGATGGCCCTGAGCGTGCTGCTCGTTGCCAGCGCCGGCATCACGACCGGCCTGGCGACACTGCGCCAGGCCATCGCGCGCTGGCTCGTCGCCGGCACGCTCGCATCGCTCGGCGTGCTCGTCCAGATCCCGGAGATCAGCCGATTGTTGAATCTCCGGCCGCTGCACGGCACCGACTGGGCGCTGGTAGCCGCGGCCTTCGCCGTGATTGGCATGCTGACCCTCGGACTGGCCTCGCGGTTGAGGCATCACCCAGATTGACGCAGGCCGATCGAGTGCACGACCCAGCCCCGCCCGACGCATCCGACTGGCACCTGCGCGAGGCCGACGACGTGGCGCGTGCACACGCCGTCGAGTTGCATCGCGGCCTGCACGACGCCGAGGTGGCCCGCCGCGCCGAGTTGCACGGCCCGAACGAGCTGGTGGAGGCTGCCCGCCGCAGTCCATGGAAGCTGCTGCTGGAACAGTTCACCGACTTCATGATCCTCGTGTTGATAGGGGCGGCCATTCTCTCCGGCGCACTGGGCGACCTGGTCGACACGCTCGCGATCCTGGTGATCGTGGTACTGAACGGTCTGGTCGGCTTCGTCCAGGCGTGGCGCGCCGATCGGGCGCTCGCCGCACTCAAGCGGCTCGCGGCCGCGCATGCAACGGTGCTGCGCAACGGCAAGGTGCGACGCGTCTCTGCGAGCGCCCTGGTCCCGGGGGACATCGTGCTCATCGAGGCGGGCAACCAGATCCCGGCCGACCTGCGCCTGACCGAAGTGGCACGGCTCCTCGTCGACGAGTCCGCGCTGACCGGCGAGTCGGTGAGTGTCGAGAAGCACTCGCGGGTCCTGGGCGCAGGGGCGGAGTCGCTCGGCGACCGGCTGAACATGGCCTACAAGGGTACGACCGCCGCTCACGGTCGCGGTCGTGGCCTGGTGGTCGCCACCGGCATGTCGACCGAGCTGGGCAAGGTGGCCGGCCTGATGGCGGCAGGCGGCGATCGCACGACGCCGTTGCAGCGGCGGCTCGCTGCCTTCGGCCGGCGGCTGGCGATCGCCGTGCTCGGCATCTGCGCGCTGATCTTCGCCGTGGGTGTGCTGCGTGGCGAGCCGCCTGTGCTCATGCTGCTGACGGCGGTAAGCCTCGCCGTCGCGGCCATCCCCGAGGCGCTGCCGGCCGTCGTCACTGTCTTGTTGGCGCTGGGCGCGCGGCGCATGGTGTCGCTCAACGCGCTCGTGCGACGCCTGCCCTCGGTCGAGACACTCGGCTCCGTGACCTTCATCTGCTCCGACAAGACGGGCACGCTCACGCAGAACCGGATGCACGTCGAGGAGGTGGTGGCGGCAGGCGAGGTCTGGATCGCCGGCCGTGGCGGCCGGCCCGATCCCCACTGCGTGGAGCTCCTGCGCGCCGGAGCTCTGTGCAACGACGCCTGCAGCGACGGAGATGGCGGCTGGCAGGGCGACCCGACTGAGATTGCACTCGTGGAGGCGGCGAGCGAGGCGGACATCGGGAAGGGCGAGCTCGACCGCCTGTTTCCGCGCGTGCAGGAGCTTCCGTTCGACTCGGAGCGAAAACGAATGACGACCTTCCACCAGACTCCCAACGGACTGGTGGCCTACACGAAGGGTGCCCCGGAGTCCCTGGTGCCGCAGTGCACGACGCATTGGCATCCCGATGGCTGCGGCGCCCTAGACATCGCAGCGGCTCTGGCGACCGCTCAGGCCATGGCGACGCGCGGGCTGCGCGTGCTCGCAATGGCGCGACGCCACTACGAGCAATTGCCGGGATCGGGAGCGCTGGAATCGGTGGAGGAGCGCATGCAACTGCTTGGGCTGGTCGGCCTGATCGATCCGCCACGCGAGGAAGCGGCCATAGCGGTGCACGACTGCATCAGCGCCGGAATCACGCCGGTGATGATCACCGGGGATCATCCGTCTACCGCCTGGGCCATTGCGCGCAGGCTCGGCATCGCCACGTCCGACGAATCGAGCGGCGCCGAGAAGGTCGTGATCACGGGTGCCGAGCTCGGCGAACTCGGCAACGACGAACTGCGCGAGCGAGTCCGCACGGTGCGCGTGTACGCGCGTGTCGACCCGGCACAGAAGATCCGCATCGTCGAGGCATTGCAGTGGCATGGCGAATTCGTTGCGATGACGGGCGATGGCGTGAATGACGCACCCGCACTGAAGCGCGCCGACATCGGCGTCGCAATGGGACGGGGTGGCACGGACGTCGCGCGCGAGGCGTCGAGCCTGGTACTGCTGGACGACAACTTCGCCACCATCGTGGCCGCCGTGCGCGAAGGCCGACGCATCTACGACAACATCCGCAAGTTCGTGCGCTACGCGATGACGGGCAACTCCGGCGAGATCTGGACGATCTTCCTGGCGCCGCTGTTCGGGCTGCCGATCCCCTTGCTGCCGATCCACATCCTGTGGGTCAACCTCGTCACCGACGGCCTTCCAGGGTTGGCCTTGGCCGCCGAGCCGGCCGAACGCGGCATCATGCACAGGCCCCCCCGAGCGCCCAAAGAGAGCCTGTTCGCCCACGGCATGTGGCAGCACATCTTGTTCGTGGGGCTGCTGATCGGAGCGCTGTGCCTCGCGGTGCAGGCCTGGACAGTCGCCACGATCCCTTCGAGCGCGCAGACGATGGTGTTCACCACGCTGACCCTGGCGCAGATGGCCCATGTGCTGGCCATCCGCAGCGAAGGCGATTCACTGTGGCGACTGGGTCTTGGCACGAACCGGCCGCTGCTTGCGGCCGTGTTGCTCACGTTCGCACTGCAGTTGGCGACGGTCTACATCCCGTGGCTGCAACCGGTCTTCAGGACCGTGCCGCTGAACGGTGTCGAGTTGGGAATCTGCTTCGCCGCGGCCGTGGTCGTGCTGCTGGCGGTCGAGGCAGAGAAGGCGTGGCGACGCAGAGGTGTCCAGTCACCCCCTTCCAGGGGCTGACATGACGGACCCCCGCGGCCGCGGCCAAACGCTGTTCGGCCCCTACGCCACTCTGCGCTATACCTGTGCCGCCTTCCGGCCCCACGTGCCCGCCCGACCACGCGATGGTGGCCAGCGTGACAAGCAGCAGGATCTGCCGCCAGAGACCGTCTGGCACATAGCCGGCCTGGATCGCCAACACGGCGAGCAGGAGCAGGAACTCCATCGCGGTGTTGAGCTTGGAGATCGGGCTCGGAGCCCTCTCCACTGGCGCGATCCAGAAGTGGTAGACCACGTCGCCGCCCATCGACGAGGCGTTGGCCATCAAGCGGCCTCGCGCGCATCACCCGCACGGATACCGGCGGAAGGTGCTTCAAAAGTAGGCAGGGAAGCTGCAGCAATGGGCAGGTTCGGATCGCATTGCACGTTGCCTTCAGAGGAGAGAAGGCAGGGCCTGCGATTGGACTCGAACCAACGACCCCCACCATGTCAAGGATGTCGACTTGCGTTGCCTGACAAGGACTTAGCGTGATTTTTTTGGAAGCGACTTCGGCCTAACAGTGGGCTTCGATGCACATCGTGAGCCTGATCACCGATTTCGATGGGGATCTTCTGCATCAAAGATCAAGCAACGTGAGGGGAACAACGGCAAGTCGCGGGGACCGATTCAGCCTTCTTTCAATCGCCAGCGCGTGGACGAACCGCGTGCGCGAGGGGCTTCTTGCCCTTGCGAGGCCGCACAAGTTGGCAGTCCCGACAGCGCCCGTACAGCGTGATGTCGTGACGAGCGACCGTGAATCCGGCCGGCGCAAGGGGTGCGAGGTCAGCCGGATGGTCAGGGATGTCGAAAACCCGGTGGCATTCGTCGCACTGGAAATGATGATGGTGCTCGCGCCCCGCGGATTCATAACGGGCGATGTCCCCGGGTAGCGCGACGAGCTCGATCGCGCCTTCCTCCAGCAGCAGCTTCAGGTTTCGATACACGGTGGCGAGGCCGAGCGTGGGGGTCTCCTGGCGTGCGGCATCGAGTACCTCTTGCGGCGACAGCGGCCTGCCCGCGGCTTCGATGGCACCGCGGATGGCCGCGCGTTGTCGGGTGGAACGTTCCATCTTCTGCAGCAGGACAAGCGACGCATTGTCGCATGCTAGGATATTGATAATGCATTCCCATTAGCATCAGGAGAGTGAGCGTCTTGATAAGCACGGCAAGGTCCCATCTTTCGGTTGCAGTCATCGCCGCTTTTGCGGCACCAGCATGCGCCCCGTTGTGCGCACGGGCTGAGGACATCGCAGGTGAATCTGCAGTCCAGACCTCGCAGACAATTGCCGTCGAAGTTGTCGGACGCCGACAGTCGGGCGCCTATCACGAGGACGCAGCGCATGGCGCCACCAAATCAGACATCCCATGGATCGAGGTCCCACAGGCAGTTCGAGTGGTTCCCCGGCAATTGATCGACGACCTTGGGGCACTGCGGGTCGACGAGTTGTTGGATTACGTGGCCGGCGCCAGCCGCCAGAACAACTTCGGCGGCACATGGGACAACATCGCGCTGCGTGGATTCGCCGGGCATGAGGACACCGGCATGAGCCTGTTGCGAAACGGCATGGCGTCCAACCGCGGATTCAACGCGCCTCGCGATACCGCCAATGTGGAGCGCGTCGAGTTCCTGAAGGGGACGATGGGGGCGCTCTACGGCAACAGCGAACCGGGCGGCAGCTTGAACGTCATGACCAAGCGTCCCCGCTTTACTTGGGGCCATTCCTTCGAAACGTACTACGGCTCCCACGACTACAAGCGTGTGGCCGTCGATTCCACAGGCCCGCTCGACGAAGCCGATGGCCGCCAGCCTTCGCTCGCTTATCGGATCAATGCCTCAGCCGAGGACAAGGGGAGTTTCCGCGAGCATGTGCGAAGCCGGCGCGAGTTGCTGGCGCCGGCCCTTGCCTGGAAGCTTTCAGCCGACACGATGCTTCGCTACGACGGCGAATGGTTGCGGCAGCGGGCGCCGCTGGATCGCGGCATCGTTGCCGTCGGAGGACGGCTTGATGCCGTACCAATCTCCCGCTTCTATGGCGAGCCGGGAGATGGTGCCATCACGATCGAGAACCAGACCCACCAGCTGTTCATCGAGCACACCATCATCCCGGACTGGCAACTGCGCGCGGGGCTGCAGCACAAGCGCGGCAATCTTGACGGACTCGCGAGCGAAGGGCATCAATACGGCCCTGATCCCTGCCCCACTTCGGTGGACACGCTCGGCTGGCTGTGCCGACGGCTGCGGCAACGCAATTACTCGTCGAGAGAGACGGGGGTGCAATTGGAGATTGCGGGCAAGGGCTCGCTCGGCGGTCTCGAACACGAAGCGCTATTCGGGATGGAGGGATATCGCTTCTCGATGTCGCAGAAGCTGATGCAACAGTCCGCGAAAAATCGCTTTTCCTACGGCATCGATGTGGTCACGCCCGTCTACGGAGCGTCGCGTCCGCCGCTGTCGGTGGCCGCAATCGACCGCGACGTGAAAGACCGGTCGAGCGCGATCTATGCGCAGGATCAGATCAGCCTGTCGTCGAAGCTCAAGCTGCTGCTCGGCATCAGGCATGACAGTTATCACGGCGATATCGACGATCGCACCGCGAAACACACGACGCAAGGCCCTGAAGCGACGTCACCACGGATCGGCATCACCTGGCTCGGCAGTCCCGACTGGTCGCTCTACGCCAGCGTCGGCCGATCGTTCCGCCCGCAGGTGAATACAGATGCCACCGGCAGGACGCTGGAGCCAGAGACAGGTACCGCGCGCGAGGTGGGTGTGAAGTGGCAGTCGCCGGACGGTCGTCTCGGCGGCAGCGTTGCCTTGTTCGACATTGCAAAACGCAACGTGGCGCGGCTGGACGCCGATGGCATCTACCTCGTGCCCCTGCCCGGCACGGTGCACAACAAGGGCCTCGAGGCCGAGTTGGCCGGATGGTTGACGCCGCAATGGCGCATCGCCCTGAGTTATGCATACCTCGATGCGGACCCCACGATCACGCAGTTCGCCCGAAACAGCGGGAGCGTCTTCATCTCGCGCGAGATGACGGTCCCGGGCTTGGGGCGCGTCGGAGCCGGAGGCGGATTTACGCACGTGGGCTCGCGCGCAGGCGATACCGGCGAGCCACGCCTGCCGGCATACACGATCGGAAAAATGACGGCCTACTGGAACGTATCGCCGCATCTGCGGCTGTCGTTCGACGTGGACAACGTTTTCAATCGTACGTACTACATCAGCGCATACAACCGCGTCTGGATCACACCGGGCAGCCCCAGGCAGGTCACGGCCGGCCTGCAGTACAGGTTCTGACAATGATGACCAACCGCAACCCCATGAAGATGCTCCATATCGTCTCGAACGTTGCCGCGGCAGCAGCGATTGCTCTGCTCGCCTCGCCCGCCTGTGCGCACGGCATCTGGTTCGCGCCCCGCGCGGATCGCCTTGCACTCGTATACGGTGACGGAAGTGAAGATCTCGATGTCGTCAAGCGCCTGCCCCGTATCACGTCGGTATCGGGTACAAGCGCCGATGGCAAGGCCGTGGCAGTGCAACTGCAGCCCGTGGGGCCGATCGCCTTCGTCGACCTGGATGCACACCCGGCGATCGTGAGCGCGACCATGGACAACGGTTTGTGGTCGAAGGACGCCGCGGGCAAGTGGCACGGAAAGGGCAGGGACGAGGTCACTGACGCGGTGATCAGCGGTCGCTACCTCAAGTATGCAGCCCACCTCGTGACGCTGCCGCGAGGTCCGCTGGCCCCGCTGCCCGGCCTTGCCTTGCAGATGGTGCCGGTCAGTGCGAAATTCCCGCTCCGCAAGAACGAGCCGCTGACCGTGCGCGTGCTGTTTGAAGGCAAGCCGCTTGCGCGCGCCAGGGTGTGGCAGGACATGGTCACCGACCCCGATGGAGAAGCCGTCGTCACCGACGACGACGGCAAGGTCACGCTGCCGGTGCGCAACCAGGGGCTCAACGTGCTGAAGGCCGAACACCAGAGCGCGTCGAAAGACCCGGGCAAGACAAGCATGACGCATCACACGGCAACCCTCAGCTTCGCGCTGCCTCATTCGGAGGAATGAAGCTCCTGCCGTCCTCGAAATTACGGTGCGGATCGACTTCGTCGCAACGGGCCTGAAGCAGCAGGAGCAGGCAGCGGGCGGAGGCCCTGCCTTGTATCGCCTTCGTTCGACTGTGAGGTCACTGCGCGTTCAGTCGGCGGCGGTTCGCTCGAAACCGGCGCCTGGAGCTGCTCGTCGAGGCTTGCCTTCCACCGGCCCGCAGGCAGCACCTCCTGACCCGGCTCGGGATGAGGCACCGGCTCGTACAGGATCCACTGGCCGACAGTGCGCATCGACTCGGCAATCCGGTTCCTCTGCAATTTGAGGAAGAAGTCGATCCCGCGTTCGTTCTGAAGCTTGGTCTTCTCGCGGAACAGGACGATCGTCGGCTCCCACAGCGCCGCTTCGGCGATCACATCGTCGAACAACCTGTCGATGTGGTCCGCTTCCGACGTGCGTCCAGCGATGCGATGGAGATGGCTCATCGCACGCAACGCATCCAGAAACGGAGCCACTTCCGCCTTCATCGCCTTGTCGACGTAGACAGTGGCGAATTTGTTGTGCTTGAAGAATTCCTTCGCCTGCCCGATCAGGTTTTCAAGCTGCTGCTCGGCCACGGCATAACGCATCGGCTCGTCCAAGTCGTCAGGCAATTTCGATGTGCCGTAATGGACCCACGTGCTCCATTCCCGGCGCAACTCGCGCTCGAATGCCTTGAAATTTTGAAAGTCGATCGCCCGATCGCTTCGCACAGGATCGATCTCATTGTCGAAGGTGAACAGGGTGCAGAAATGCATCAAGCCCTGAGCGCTCAGTTCGCGGCCGAAGGCGAGGTCAGCGCCCCCGACGCGAAGTGCCGACCGCTGGCTCTGCCCGGCCGATAACGGACCTGTGTGGTGCCAGGCTGCCGCTCGAACGCCCGCCGTGGCCCGCAAGGAAAGCTCTTTTCTCGCCTGGGCTGCCGATTCCCGGTAGAGCATGCCCAGGTATCCCTGCATCTGCGTGCGGCTGTTCGCCTCGTCCTGCCTGTTCTTCAGGACGAGGGAGACTCCGCTGTTGACCACCCCCGCCGCTCTCATGCCGAAGAACCCCGCGAGGTTGAGTTCGGTGCCCCGATTCCTGCGGCGTGCCCCCTCGATGAGACCCGCGGTGAGACTCGGATGATGCGCGAACAGCTCGAGCAGCCAGTCGCGCCTGGCCGGTGTTCCGTCAGGCAGTGGCGACGCAATGGTCACGAGGTGCTCGAACATGTCCATGAACTGCGCGCGCAGTTCGTTCTCCTCGCCCTTGCCTCGGCGCGGAATCCGCAGCTGCACGCCGTCTTCGACACCCGACTCGAACCTTACCCGCCAGTCTGCGCTCCCGCCGACACCCAGCCCGAATTCGTCGGTCAACTCCCAAGCGGGCCCGCCGGTCACGCCCGCTCCGAACTGGTACTGCCGCGCCTTCTGCCGGCCGATGTGGACATACAGACCCGTTCGACCCATGTAGAACTCGAGCACATGGTCACTGTTCTTCTGCCCCGACAGGATGAGCTTGACGCCCACACCGGTCGCACCGGCCAGTGCCGTCAAGGGTCCGAGGTTCGCCCCGAAAGCCTTCTGCTCGACCATGCGGATCCTGTCGCGCCATTCGAGCTGCTCCAGCATGTCCTTCAACAGGTCGAACAGCGCCTGCCCTGAGTCGATGCGGGACAGATCTCCATGCTGCAGCAGCCGATCGGCCAGCGCGATGGCGGAGTCAAGCCGGGCAAGCTGCTCGGCCTCCTGTTGCGCCCAGTGATCCTCGGCGCCCGGACTCGATGGCTGCGGGTTTTCGCACAGTCGCGCCCGCAGCGCCGACATCGTCTCGCGCAGAGCGAGAGGAGCCGCCTCCAGAGCGTTCCATGCAGCATCCAGCCCCGGATGAGACGGCGCGCGAGTCGCCTCCTGCGCGACTCGTCGGGCCTCGTCCTCGAAGTACTGCCGCAGTTCGTCACGGCGCCTGCAGATGCTCTGCAGCACACCGCTGTCCAGCTTCAGCGTCAGAAGGTCGGCTTCGTCGGGCTGGCGCCGAACGTGCTCGGCCAAGGCCCGCCATGCCAGCTCAGTGTCGGCGGGTACGTGGCCGGGCGGCAGCTGCGCCCGGCGGGCGCGCAGGAACTGCGCAAGGTGGTCCGCGGCCGCGGCCAGCGATTGG
>DASTGE010000211.1:0-4565 GCA_035719405.1 Burkholderiaceae bacterium | reverse complement strand
CGGCTCTCCATCTGTTCCCCCCCGGCGGTCGCAGCCTCGATCATTGCAGTGGCCTTCAACGCGCGGCCTGCTCGATTGGACGAACATTCAGGTACAGAGGCTGGTTGCCTGCGCTGCCTCTGAGGATCTTCAGCACACAGTCGCGATGCACCCGGGTGGCATCGAGCGCCTGATGCAGCCGATCGACCGAGTCGATGGCGATTCCGTCGAAGCCGACAATGATATCGCCCTCGTGCACGCCGGCCTGATCGACCGGACTGCCCGGCTCCACTGACAGCACCCGCACGGCTTTCGATTGTGGCAACTCGAAGCCGAGCACGATGCGGCGGTCCAGCACCGTGGTGCTCGCCGCCACGCCGATATAGCCTCGCGCCCGTGCTGCAGCAGCTGCGGGATCACCCATTGCGCAATATCGATCGCAACGGCAAAACAGATGGCCTGCGCACCCGGGATGATCGCGGTATTGACGCCAATCGCCTCGCCCCGCGAGTTGAGCAGCGGCCCGTCGGAATTGCCGGGATTGAGCGCAGCGTCGGTCTGTATCACGTCCGGGATGAGGCGGCCCGTGGTGGCACGCATACTTCGACCCAGCGCGCTCACGATGCCTGCCGTTGCCGTATGCTCGAATCCGAGCGGATTGCCGATGGCGATTGCAATCTCGCCCCGGCGCACTTCGGCCGAACGACCCAGCGGCAGCGGCGCGAGCGGCCCGCGTGACATGCCATCAATGGCAAGAACCGCAAGGTCGGTATCGGGATCATCGCCGACGAAGCGCGCCTCGAACTCGCGGCCGTTGGCCAGCGACACGCGATGTGCAAGACGACCCGACGACGTGCGACGGCCTCCTGCCCGTGCGACGTGGGAATTGGTCAGCAAATAGCCGTCGGGCGTGAACAGAAACCCAGACCCTTGGCCGAGGCGCTTTTCTGTTCCCCCCACCTGCACGGCAGCGACACTCGGCCCGGCACGCTCCACCACGCCTGATACGGTTTGGGAATAAGCGTCCAGAAGGACGGCGTCATTGGCATCCATGAAGAACTCCAGGCACAGCAGGTGGGTGCGGCCGCCCCGGTTTCAACCTGCACGAGGATTCCAATCTATTCTGAAACCTCGTACCGAAAGCCCGTCCCGAAACCTCACGTCGCAGGCGGCTTCCCCGGCTCTGCCATCAGCTTGCGCAATTGTCCGGGCCCATCGGAGTGCACTTGCACGGAGCCGTCATGCAATTCGATCAAACCCTTGACCAGCGCCAGCCCAAGCCCGAGATGTCGCCCTTGATGTTGACCTGCCGGGCCGCTGCGGCCACCTCTTGAGACACAACGGCCTCGCGGGCGACCCGGGCCAGATCCAGCGTCGTGCGCTGCACGCGGATGAGCCCGCGCGTCACCCGTGAAACGTCGAGCAGCTGATAGAAGATCCTTCCCATGTGGCCCACCTGGCGCTCGATCAGCGCACCGAGTTCAGCCACCTTGCGTTCGGGTGTGTCCGGCAGGTGCAGCAGGTGCGCCGCATAGCGGATCGTCGCCAGCGGATTGCGTAACTCGTGCGCGAGCAGGTCCAGGAATTGATCCTTCCGGTGCGCCTCCTCGCGTTGCCGCTCGATCAGGTCGCGCACCTCGAACTGCCGCTGACGTGCGCGCAACTCGGCGGCGACCGCCGACGCGCCGACCCCATTGGGCGGGCGAGCATCGAGACATTGCCGAGTGACAGCAGTGCAGGCCGTCAGCTCACCGTCGTCCACGCAGAGCCTGCAAGGCCCGCGACTTCTCGTCCGACATCCCCGTCAGGTAGCCATTGAGCGAGTCGATCACCACCACCCGAACGTCACCCTGCTCCACCGCCCTTCGTACCATCTGCTCGACCGTCAGCAGCCCCCGTTCGACGCGTTCGGACGCCGGCATTCCGAGACTGTTGGCACGGCGAAAAATGCGCGGCGGGTTTCGTCGAACAAATAGATGGCAGCCCGATCGCCGCGCATTGCGGCGGAGCAGGCAAACTGCGCGCACAGCGTGCTCTTGCCCACGCCTGAAGGGCCGGTCACAAGCAGGCTCGAGCCGCGATCCACGCCGAGGGCACGGAATTATGGACATATCGCAGCGGCGCCCCGCCAACGCACCGGATGCCCGACTGCGCGGGCTCGACGACGCCCGGGCGCTTTGGCAGCGGGTAAACCTTCAACGGCAGAGCGATGAAGGATCTGGGACCGCTGAGCTACGAAGCTCAGCGGGGCATGTACACGTGCATCCGACGTACGCGGTGACGGTCGAGCGCGAGCCGCTGGGACTGCTGGGCTCATGGAACTGGGCGCGCGAGTTCAAGGATGCCAAAGGCCACAGACCGGGGATGCTGGAGAGCCTGCGTTGGATCGAGGGCGAGCGCATCGCTGAACGCGCGCAGGGAATACCGGGTACGCGATTGATCTACGTTGGAGACCGGGAGAGCGACATATTGGCGTTGATGGTCAAGGCGCGGGACATGCAATATCCGGCCGACTATCTGTTGCGCAGCAAGCACGACCGCAAAACGATCTGGCTCGGCATGCACGACATCGCCGTCTTCGTTGAGGACGTCAGATTCGCACGTGAGCTCGGCTCGTCCGGACTTATGTGAAATGGGATGCCCTCACCCCTGCCCTCTCCCGCAAGCGGGAGACGGAGTTTTTTGGGAGTCAAGCCATCTCGCTGATGACGATCTGCGGGCTCACGTCGGTGTATCGGGGAACATCACCCAGGATCTCTTTGCCGTGCGCTGCCATTCCCTGCTGGAAGCCGGCGAGCGTGTCGAAAATCAGATGCGCGGCCCCGAAGATCGGCGGAGGGCCGCCGGCCCCGTCCGAGAGGCAGCGGTCCATTTCCACCCGCTGCAGACCATATGTCGACAATCGCTCCATCAGAAGCTGCCGGTGGTTTGCGTGATAGTAGTCGTGGTCGAACTTCGCACCTTCCTTGCGAGGGTAGGTGACGGTGATCCTGATCGTCATCGCTTGTCTCCTTGGGTTCGCTTGTGACGGAAGAAGCCGTGTCGGCCATCGTGCACCATCGGCCGGGATCGGTCCAGTCAGATCGGCGCGAGACGCACGCTTTCCGCTCACGCACGGCTCGCCCACCCCTGCGCGGCGCCTTCGGTTGCCGAGATGTCACTTCGTGGCCGCACCAATACGCAGGCCAGCCGTCCCTTCAAATCGACGAATGAACATCAGATGCAACCAATGAAGCCGATTCGCGACCACTCGAGCTTGCCGCCCGCACCTATGTCGCCCAGTGTCGACAGGCAGCCCCCACAGGCAGGCAAACACATCTCGCCTGCCGACGCCGACTCCGTGATCGCACCGCATAACGCGGCAGCACTGCAACGACCTGCGTCGCCCAGCGCGAGGCGTCGACCCCGCGTCGCGCTGCCGGTTGCGAAGCGGACGCGGACGCAGACAAAGGCTCTGCCCGCCGTCGACCCATCCCCATCCCGAATGTGCAGCGCTCCAACGCCCGTCGACAAGGCCCTCAAAGCCGCCCGGAAGCGCGAACGCCAGATGGTCCTTACGTTTTGGAAGCGGATGGAAAACGACTGGAAGCCCCTTCTCGAGGCCTACCAGAAGCACTGCAATCCCAAGGCGACAGGTCAGACGCTTGTGCGTGCACTACGGGACGCGACCGAGCGTTCGAAGCCGGACGACCTGAAGATCAGTGTGCCGCACGTCCAAGCCTTCACGGTTCAGCTCCACAAGAATCTTCCTGAAGTGAGGGTGCTGGCGACAGGCGGCGGGCTCGATCGCAGGGCATTGCCGCTCTCGAACGATCAACCCGAGGAATTGACAAAGACAGCATTGTTGCTCGCAAAGAGCGTGCGCTCGAGTTCCGCTCGACTGCAGCCCACACCGGGGACCCGCTATGACGCCCGGCTTCACATGTTGTGGAAGGCGCGCAAGCAGGACATCGTACTGCAGCAGGTCCTGGCGGCCTGGAAGGCGGGAGAAGGCGTGGGCGAGGGCGGCGATTACCGGGTGCTGATGTATCTGCAAGGCCATGTGGACCGCGCACAAGGCGAGCACCCTGACAAAGACCATCCGGAGATCTCGCTCTTCAGGCTCAGCATACCGGGAATCCACGGCGAGATCGCTCTGCTGTGCCGGCTTCGCGAGGACGGAACGTTCGAGGATCTGCGAGGCGTGCCGCCCGACAAGGAAGTGTCATATGTGCTGCACGAGTTGAATGATGGATGCAGACGCCGGCAGTACATCCTCTCAAGGCGCCAGCCCCAAACCGGGCACGGCCCGCGCCGACACGTCCGACTCATCAGGAAAATTCTCGCGGACCTGAGTGCCGAATTCGAAGCGTTCAGCGAACACCACAAGAAAAACCCCCAGATTAAACCAAGCGGACGCGCCTTCCTGAGGCATTTGGACGAACTTTGCGACAAGGCGGAGCCCAGCATTGTCGTCGACAAGGAAAACGACATTCACCGATACGAGGTAAAGCCCGATGGCTGCACACACAGGGTCAGCCTGCTGCGCCGGTACGACGAGCGAGGACTGCTGGCTTTACGGGTCATGGCACGCGACGCGGACGAGG
>DASTGE010000210.1:0-20894 GCA_035719405.1 Burkholderiaceae bacterium | reverse complement strand
AATACGCCTGAATCGCGGGAAATCTGAAGTCGAGTGCGTCATGTTGGCGCAAATCATGAAACATTCAGATGCATGCCCCGAATTGCACGTCGCGCCGACAATCGACGAGGGCAGAAATCGGCACTTTTCGGTCAGGCACTAAGTAAAATTATCAGAGCAAACCAGACCCGGCCAAGCCCAGCGTTCGACCTTGGCGGCCAGCAGCAACGACCTGCAGGACCACTCTCAGAAGGGAGTCAGCAAGTTGTTGATTTACGAAGAAAATTAAATGGGACAGGGCTGTAGGCCGCATGAATCCTGGGCTCTCGATTCGTTGTAGAGCGCACGACCAACAAGAGGACCCCAAGCCGGTGCCGTGGTGCCCCTGGTGGTTTGCGTTCCTGGTCCTGACCATCGCCGCCGAGCGCCTGGAGATGACCCGGCTGATGCGGCGCCGGGAGGGCGCATCCCAGGCGCTTTGTGCGATCTTCGGCATCATGCTGTTGGGTGCGGTGCTCTCGGCCTGGTCGGGCATCTGGGGTGGGGCGCTGTACGGCCTGTCACTTGCAGGGCTGCCGATCTGGCTCATGACCTTCGACATTGCGTGGCGTACGGTGCGCGCACAGGGCCTGAGCCGCTACATGGCGGACTGTCTGCTGCTCGGCTATCTGTGGCTCTTCATCGCCGGGGCCGCCTGGATGGCCGCTTCCTTCGGCCTGCCGTTCAGGGATGCGGCACTCCACGCGCTGGCGCTCGGGTTCGTCTTCAGCATGATGCTCGGCCATGCGCCGGCCATCCTTCCCGCCATCGCCCGCGTGAAAGTGCTCTTGGATGGGGGTACTACGTGCCCCTGGCTTTGCTGCATGGCTCGCTTGCCGTTCGACTCGTCGCGGGCCGGCGGGACTTCCATTCGTTCGCCGACGGCGCGGTGGGCAACGCAGTCGCCATTGCGGTGTTTCTCGGCACCGTGGCCGGGTCGGCAATTGCCTGGCGCATCAAATACTCGTCATCGAATTCGAAGCAACATCATGACGTCGCTGCTGAACATTGAAGAACGCCCCCGGTCCGGGCCGCAGCGATTCGTCCTGTTCGCACTCGGCTTTCGCCCGTTCTATCTCCTGGCGAGTGTATTTGCGGCGTTGTCCCGCTACAGGGAGACCGGTACGAGACGGCATGCTATGTCCTCGTGATGCTGGCCGCGGTGGTGCGTGTGGCCGTGCCGCTCGTCGCACTCGGCCAGACCATTCACGCGGTTCTCGGTTCTGCCGCGTTGTGGTCAGCGGCCTTCGGCCTCTACGCCGTGCGTTACCGGCCCGTTCTGTCCCGACCGCGAATTGACGGGCGACCGGTCTGATCCTCCCGTTGAGACCGACATGAATTCCGGTGCCGTTCCACAGGCACCGGCACATCGTTGAGCGGCGCAAGAATCCACGTCACCAGCGCCGTGGCGAAGTGGTTTGCAAAGGATTGCATGCACGGCGGACGGGTTCCTTCGGACCCGGCGACGTCAGGTGTCTGCGTTGAGGCAGCGCAAGGAAGACACCCAGCGCTGCTTCTACGATAGATGCACGCCCTATACATCTTATTCAGAAGAACGCTGAACAAATCCCTCGCGCGCGTCGCATCCTCGATTCGGGCGACGTCGCCTTAATCAATCGGCCCACTGACCATCGGAGGTTCTCGTGTTGACTCGCTTCCAAGCATCCTGCGCCCGTTTGATGGCGTCGCTGTTCATGGCAATGACCCTGATCGGAATCGCTGCCGCTTCAGAGCCTTCAAAGGCCAGGCAAGCGGGCGACTTCGGCCCGCCCCAAGGCGCCCCGGTTCGGGCCGTCTTGACGAGCCCTCCGCATGTGCCACCGCCCATTACGCGCAAATACCCCGCAAAGGTCATCGTCGAGCTCGAGGTGATCGAGAAAGAGATGCCCATTTCGGAAGGGGTGAGCTACACCTTCTGGACCTTCGGAGGCAGCGTGCCTGGCAGCTTCATCAGGGTCCGGCAAGGCGACACCGTTGAATTCCACTTGAAGAATCATCCGAGCAGCAAGATGCCTCACAACATCGACCTGCACGGCGTGACGGGCCCGGGCGGCGGCGCTGCCAGCAGCTTCACCGCACCCGGCCACGAGTCGCAGTTCACGTTCAAGGCGCTCAATGAAGGTGTGTACGTTTACCACTGCGCGACTGCACCCGTGGGAATGCATGTGGCCAATGGCATGTACGGACTCATCCTGGTCGAGCCGCCCGAGGGCATGCCGAAAGTCGACCACGAGTACTACGTGATGCAGGGCGATTTCTATACGGCCGGCAAGTATCGCGAGAAGGGCAGCCAGGCGTTCGATATGGAGAAGGCCATCGACGAGAAGCCGACCTATGTGCTGTTCAACGGCGCCGAAGGCGCACTGACCGGCGACAAGGCATTGACGGCCAAGACCGGGGAGACGGTACGCATCTTCGTCGGCAATGGCGGGCCCAACCTGGTTTCGAGCTTCCATGTCATCGGCGCCATCTTCGATCAGGTGCGATTCGAAGGCGGGAGCAATGTTCAGCGCAACGTGCAGACGACCTTGATTCCGGCCGGAGGGGCGGCGGTGGTCAAGTTCACCACGCGGGTTCCGGGCAGCTATGTGCTTGTGGACCATTCCATCTTCCGCGCGTTCAACAAGGGCGCGCTGGCGGTCATGAAAGTCACCGGACCGGATGAGAGGGCCATCTATTCGGGCAAGGAGTTGGACGCCGTGTACCTGGGCGACAGATCTCAACCGAACCTGGACGCCGTGGCCGCCGCGACAGCCGCGTTGGAGAAGGGCACGCTGACCAAGGAAGACCAGGTTCACGCCGGGCAGGCGCTCTTTGCCGGCACCTGCTCCGTGTGCCATCAGGCCAACGGGGCGGGATTGCCGGGCGTCTTCCCGCCGCTGGCGACGTCGGACTACCTGGCCGCCGACCCGAAACGCGCGATCGATGTCCTGCTGCGCGGCCTGAACGGGAAGATCACGGTCAATGGCACCGAATACAACTCCGTGATGCCGCCAATGAACCAACTGAACGACGACGAAATTGCCAACATCCTGACTTACGTGCTGAATTCCTGGGGCAACCCGGGCGAGCGAATCCTGCCTGACGAAGTTCGCAAAGCCCGCGCAGGCGCGGCGGCCAAGGTCACGGCAAGCAGCGAGCACTGAGCATGGCTTGGGACAGGCAAACGCGATGAGAAGGGGATCCAAGTGAAGCTCGCCCTCGCGCTGACGGTCATTGCGTCGCTCGTCACCACGGCGGGCAGTGTGGCGGCCGCACCGGACGGTTACGCCGACGTTCGGGGCGGCTCGTTCCGAAGCGTCATTGCCGGCGACGCGAGCGGCGGAGTCGCGACGGTCGAAGATTTCAGCATTCGCGTCACGCCGGTGACGCGAGGTGAGTTCTTCGACTTCATCCGGCGACATCCACAGTGGCAACGCGGCCAGGTTGCAACGACGCTCGCCGATGATGGTTATCTGTCCGGCTTGTCAGCCGACGGCTTGTCGAGCGAAGACGCGAGACGACCCGTCACCAGCGTGAGCTGGTTTGCCGCCGAAGCATTCTGTGAAAGCGAACACGCCCGGCTTCCGACCTGGAATGAGTGGGAGTATGTGGCCGCGGCGGACGAGACGCGCGCCGATGCCCGCGACGATGCGCAGTGGCGCGCTCGCATTCTGTCGTGGTATGCACGCCCGGCCAATGTGTCGCCTCCAATCGTAGGCGGAGGCGCCAATGTCTACGGCGTTCGTGATCTGCACGGCGTCGTGTGGGAATGGGTCGATGACTTCAACGCGCTGTTGGTCGACGCGGACAGCCGCTCGGGAACCGATGCCGACAAGCTCAAGTTCTGCGGTGCCGGTACCACCAACCTGAAGGAGCGCGAGAACTACGCCATCTTGATGCGTGTGGCCCTTCTTTCAAGTTTGCGAGCGAGGGACAGCACGCCAAGCCTCGGCTTCCGCTGCGCCCGCTCGCGCTCAAAGGACTCCAAGTGAACTCCTTCAACTCGATTCTTGTTCGCCCGTTCGTCGCCGCATTCACGTCATTGGCGCTTCTTGCGGCGACGGCCTGGGCAGGTGCGGCGGCTTCTCCCGCGTCGTTGCCGAACGCGGCGAGCGCGAGCGCACTGCCGGCAAATTCCATTTACCAGCTCGAGATGCCGCTGACCGATCAATCCGGCCATGCCTTTTCGCTGGCGGACAAGCGCGGCACGCCAATGATTGTGAGCATGTTCTACACGTCATGCGAATTTGCATGCCCGATGCTGGTCGACGCCATCCGCGCCACCGAGCAGCGGCTCACGGAGTCGGAGCGGCAACACGTGAACATCCTGCTCGTCAGCTTCGATCCGGCACACGATACCGTGCAGGTTCTGCAGAAGACGGCACACGACAGGCAGATCGATACGCAGCGCTGGTCGCTCGCACGGACCGATGCGAGGAACGTCCGTAAATTCGCCGCGTTGCTTGACATCCAGTATCGCGCGCTGGACAACGGCGACTTCAATCACTCGACTGCGCTCATTCTGGTCGACGCCAGCGGGCGGATCGTCGGTCGCACTGAGGCACTCCCAAGGGCTGATCCCGCATTCGTGAAGCTGGTCAAGAACACCCTGGCGCCACAGTGACGCCGCGACGATGAGTTGGCGATGCGACTGCATCGCCCTCATTTCGACGAGGGCTTGGCGCCGTGGAACCATCACACACCCGCCACCACACGATGCCCGCCATGACCCTCGCCACAGCCATTGCCGACACCACCACATTCGACACCGCGGCCATCATGGGTGGTCTTTACGGCGAGGGCATCATTTCCCGCAAGGGTGCGTTTGATCGTGCCTGGGCGGAACGCTTGCGTGAGGACATTGAAGTGCTGTTCGCGCAGGCGCGGGCGCGGCCGTACGGCGCGTTGCCTCGCGGACCTCAACGTTGGTACGTCGAAGTCCATCCAGAGCGATTTCGTGGCTTTGTCGACATTGCCATGCACCCGTGGTTCGTCGCGGTATGTCTCGCGGTGCTCGGCCCCGACTACCGCATCGTGGAGGTCGGGTTCGATGTTCCGGGCCCGGGTGCGCAGGCTCAGCCGTGGCACCGTGACTTTCCGATGCCGGACAACACGCGCATCGGCCGCCGCCTTGATTCACTTGCCTTCAATCTGACTGCCGTCGATACGCTGCCCGAGATGGGACCGCTGGAAATCGCGCCCGGTACTCAGTGGGACGACTTCGGGCCAATGAGCGATGATCGCGAAACCGGGATGTTCCCGCCCCGGTCCCTGTATCCGAGATATGAGGCACGTGCGCAATTGCGAATGCCGCAAATGGGCGACATATCAGCCCGTTCTGCCCTGACCATCCATCGCGGCACTGCGAACCGATCGAACCAATGGCGGCCGGTCGCGGTAATTGGCGTCGATGCGCCGGGCGCTGGCAATGCCGCGCGGCACGACGTGCAGATCACCCGCGAGTACGAAGCGACACTGCCACCATTCGTCCGCGAACATTTGACCTGCCGGGTCGTCGATCGACTCGAAGACATCGAGCAGGCGCACTCGATCCGCAGATTGCTCCGGGAATATTGAGTTGAAGTCGAACGAATCCTTTGTTTCCCCGCGCGCAGAGCTGGCCTATGGAAGGAGCCGCTTGAGGCGTTGCGAAAGGATCAGGCCGATCACACTGGCGAAACCGGTCGCCGCGCCGGTCCAATGCCATCCGCCGACGCGGCTTGCCACCCAGGCCACAACCGGCGGTCCGGCGAACTGCCCGAGGGCAGACCATTGCTGCATCCAGCCCACCGTGGTGGAAATGGTGCCTTCACCCGGTGCCAGTCGTACGGCCAGTGAGAACAGGGTGGCGGGCACCAGACCGCCGAGGAGGGAGAAGCTCAACACCGCCAGGTAGCGAACGAGGGCGGATTCGGTCGTGTCGTACCGGCCGGCAAAGGCGATCAAGGCAGAAAGAGCCATTGCAGTGAAGCCGACGCGAAGCAGATTGACCGGCCGCAGCCCCTGCTGCAAAAGACGGCCCGCCACAATGTTCCCGACGATATTGACACCTGCCGCCAGTGCGGTCAGCCCACCGCGCGTGGCGGCCTCCACGCCGGCTTGCTCGTAGATCGTCGGCAAGAAGCCGATGACGGCAAGCCACTGGCTCGAATAAGAGGCAAAGATCAGCGCCAGCAGCCATGGCCCGGGGCGCGACAGCGTGAGCCGGATGCGCCCGTCCAAGCCGGAACGTGCGCGGACCTGTTCCTGTGAAGGCTGCGGGACGTAGAGCGCGATGGTCAACGCCATCGCCGCCGTCAGCGCACCGAGGCTCCACCACCAGCTGCGCCAGGTCCAGTACTCGATCCAGGTCCCGCCGGCGAGCAACGCGATGGCCGTGCCCAAAGGCATATAGGTGCCCCACACCCCCATCATCTGATTGACGTGCCCCGGCTTGACGAGCGCGCGGACGAGGGCAGGCGCAGGCAGCACCACCATCAGGAAGCCAAAGCCTTCCGCGGCGCGCAACAGCAGCAGCGCGGCCGGCGTCCGGACGAGCCCGCCCGCGATGCTCGCGATCCCGAGGAGTGCAAGGCCCGCGATCATGCTGCGCCGCATGCCGAACCGGTCCACCCATGCGCCCATTGCCAATCCCGTGCTCATGCCGGCGAACTGCACCATCGACAAGAGAAAGCCGGCGTCCACCAGCGAGATGCCAAGCGCCTCGCGAAGTGCGCCCACGGCGGGGGGCAGCTTGCCGATGTGCAGCGCCGCGCACACGCCTGCCAAAATGACGAGGAGGGCGGCATTCATGCACTCATGTTCTGTTGCGCCTCGGACTGAAGATCTGCGGCCGCCCACCAGCGGGACCCGTTCAGCGTCGCCTTCAGCGGATACAGGCAGGCGGCGCTCCTGCCCGGCGGGCGTCAGTTCAGCACGGCGGACGCGATCTGGCTCAACGGAAGGACGCGCTCGGCCCCACCACGCCGTATGGCCTCCTTCGGCATGCCGAACACGACGCAGCTCGCCTCGTCCTGCGCCACCGTGCGCGCGCCCGCCTGCCGCATTTCGAACAGACCCGCAGCGCCATCGTCGCCCATGCCCGTCATGATCACGCCCACTGCGTTCGCACCCGCGCAGCGCGCCACCGAGCGGAACAGCACGTCCACGGAGGGACGGTGTCGATTCACGAGCGGCCCGTCCATCACTTCGACCTGGTACTGGGCGCCGTTGCGCCTCAACAGCATGTGGCGGCCGCCCGGCGCGATGAGGGCGCGGCCCGGCAGCACGCGATCCCCGGTTTGCGCCTCCTTCACCTCCACCCGGCACAAGCTGTCGAGGCGTTCGGCGAATGCGGCGGTGAAGCGCTCGGGCATGTGCTGGACCACGACGATGCCCGGGGCCGTGGCGGGAAGCTGCGTCAGCACTGCTTCGAGCGCCTGCGTGCCGCCGGTGGAAGTTCCGATGGCCACCACGCGGTCTGTCGTTTCCACCATCGCCTTCGCACTGGCTGCCGGCAGCACCGCATCTGCCGAAAGCTTTTCCACCACTGGCAGTGGTTTCGCCCCGCGCGTCAGGCGTGAGACGTTCGCGCGCGCCGCTGCGCGGACCGTGTCCACGAGATCCTCGGCACCGTCCTGCAGGAACTGCCTCAGACCGAGGCGCGGCTTCGTGACGATTGCGAACGCTCCGGCGGCCAGCGCTTCCGTCGTCGTCTTGGCGTTCGCCTCGGTCAACGTCGAGCAGATGATCACCGGCAGCGGCTGTTGGTCCATCAGCATGCGCAGGAAGGTGATGCCGTCCATCCGCGGCATCTCGACGTCGAGCACGATCACGTCGGGGCGCTGCAGCTTCATGCGCTGCATCGCCAGCAGCGGATCGGCCACAGCGTGCAATACCTCGATGTCGGGTTCGGCGTCGAGCAATTGCGCCAGCACCTGGCGAACCACCGCAGAGTCATCGACGATCAGCACCTGGATGGGACGCTTCATCCGCTCTCCTTTGTGGTGGCCCTTGGCGCACGGACGATTCCGCCGGGTGGGTTGAATATTCGCACTCGATCACCGCCCTGGCCGCGACTGCGCGGCGGGGCGCCGGCAGTTCGTGCGCCGCGGGCTGCCACATTCGTCACGGAATGCTGCGCGCGCATCAGTGGGCGGGACGCCGGTAAATCGACGGCGCCACCTGCCGCAAGCCGGTGTCGAAGTCAGACACGCTCTCGGAGTGCCCGATGCACAAGGTGCCGCCCGGCCGCAGCAGGCTGGCGACGCGCATGACGACCTGACGCTTGGTCTCGCCATTGAAATAGATCAGGACATTGCGCAGGAAGATCACGTCGAATGGCCCGAGCGCCGGGAGCGCTTCGTTCAGGTTGACCTTCAGGAACTGTACCCGTTGGCGCAGCGTCCGCTCAACGAGCAGCGTGCCAACTTGCTCGCCAACGCCCTTCAAGCAATAGCGGCGCAGGTAGTCCGACGGCACCTGCCGCGCCCGGTTCATCGCGTAGTGACCCGCGCGGGCACGCTGCAGCATGCGGTCGCTGATGTCCGTGCCGATGACGTGCCACGGCAAGGCCGGCATCGCGTCCGCCAGCACCATCGCCATGCTGTACGCCTCTTCGCCGCTGGAGCTGGCAGCACTCCACACTTTGAGCGGCCGGCGCCCGGCGGCCGCCTCCGTGGCAAGCCGCCGCAGCAGTTCGAAGTGCTTGAGCTCCCGGAAAAAATAGGTCTCGTTGGTGGTCAACAGGTCGACCGCCGTCTGCACTTCCCCGGCGTCGTCACCGCGCTGCAGCAACTCGTAGTAAGCGCTGAAGCTCTGCACTTCGCGCGCCTTCAGGCGCTTGGACAGGCGCCCCGCCACCAGCGTCTTCTTTGCAGAAGACATGTGGATGCCGGCGGCCTGGTAGATGAAGTCCTGGAAGCTGCCGAACTCGCTGTCGCTCAATTCCGGATACATGGATGTGCAGAGGGAATCAGTTCAGCAGCGGCACTTCTTCCGGCCGTGTCAGTGCCGCGCCCTCGTCAAGCGAGAGTACGGCATCGACCTGCAGGAGGATGACGAATCTTCCGCGGACTTTTCCCATGCCGGCGATGTACTCGCTGCGAATGCCCGCTCCGAAGCTGGGCGCCGGCTCGATGTCACCGGCGCTGATCTCGATCACCTCGTTGACGACGTCGACGAGGACGCCGATCACCTGCCGCTCCTGGTCCGCCGACTGCATTTCGACAATGACGATGCAGGTGCGCTTGGTGACCGGCGAGCTGGCTCGGCCGAATCGCGCCTGGAGGTCGATCACAGGCACCACGGCGCCGCGCAGGTTGATCACGCCGCGCACGCAGTCGGGCATCATGGGCACGGTGGTCAGGCCGTGGTATTCGATGATCTCCTTGATCGACAGAATGCCAATGGCGAAGGCCTCGCCGCCGAGCATGAAGGTCAGGTATTGCGTCGGTTCGCCGGCCGCCGCACAGGGAGGCTGGGCGACGGGCCTGGCGGTCGTTGTGAGCGCGTTGCTCATGATGGCTCTCTCCTCGTCAGCATTGCTCAAAACCTGGCGAATTGCGACTCGTCCGGCTCCGCGGAGAAAGCCATTGCCGCTGCTGAACGCGGAGTCACTGCATGAGCCGCCCGCTGCAACTTGGCCTTCAGGGGCGTGCCGCGCCTGCCTTTCGGTGCGGCCGGCGCGCGGACGATCTGAGAGGCGCCGGCGAGCTTGAAGAACGACACGGCCTGCTGCAGTTGCTCGGCCTGGCCGCTCATCTCCTCGGCGGTCGCTGCCAGCTCCTCGGAACTGGAGGCGTTCTGCTGTGTGGTCTGGCTCAACTGTCCCATCGCCGCGTTGATCTGGGCGACGCCCGAGCTCTGCTCTTGCGACGCCGCGGCGATCTCCTGCACCAGCTCGGATGTCTTGCGGATGTTGGGCACCATCTCGTCGAGCAGCTGACCGGCCTTTTCCGCCAGTTCGACGCTGCTCGTTGCGACGGTACCGATCTCCTGCGCGGCCACCTGACTGCGTTCGGCAAGCTTGCGCACTTCGGCAGCCACCACCGCGAAGCCCTTGCCGTGCTCGCCGGCGCGCGCTGCCTCGATGGCGGCGTTGAGCGCCAGCAGGTTGGTCTGGTAGGCGATGTCGTCGATGATGCCGATCTTCTGGGCAATCTGCTTCATCGCGTTGACGGTCTCCTTCACCGCGTCGCCGCCTTCGCCGGCCTCGGAGGCGGCCTTTGTCGCCATGCCGTCGGTGACCTTGGCGTTCTCGGTGTTCTGCGCGATGCTGGCCGTCATCTGCTCGATCGAGGCGCTCGTCTCCTCGACGCCCGCAGCCTGTTCGCTGGAAGCCTGCGACAGTGACTGTGCGGTCGCGCTGACTTCCTCCGATGCGCCGGCAAGCGCTTCAGCACCCGAATTCACCTCTGACACGACCTGCGAGAGCCTGCCGATCATGTTCTGCATCGCCTGCAGAACCTGGCCCGTCTCGTCCTTCGACGCGGCAGGGATCTGCACCGTCAGGTCACCTTCAGCGAGGCGGTTGGCAGCGTCGACGGCCTGCTTCAGCGGGCGGCTGATGCCACGGCTGATCAGGAACCCCAGGCCGATGCCGCCCAACAGCGCGGCGATGATGGTGCCGATCATCAGCGAGCGGCTCTGCTCATAGAGCGCCGAGCTGTCCTCCGACGCCTGCTTGGCATGCTCTTCCTTGACCTTGGTAAGGTCGGTCAACAGGTCGTCCAGTGCCTTGGTCTTGACACTCACGGCCTCGGACTGGTGCTGCAGGGCCTCGTCGACTTCGTGCAGCTTCTGGCGGGCCGCGCTGACCATGTACGCGCGCAGGTCACGCTCATAGCCTTCCCACTGGCCGGTGAAGGTGGCAAACAGGGCCTTGCCTTTCTCCGAAACGAACAGCGGGCGGGCCTTGTCCATGTTGTCCTTGACCATCCCGATCGACTTGTTGAGCGTTTCGAGGTGCCTGTTTCGCTGCTCCTCCGTCGAAGCCAGCAGGAAGTTGGCGCGGGCGCGGCCGATGTAGATCAGGTCGATGTTGGCTTCCTTCACGTACGAAAGGCCGCGCAGTTCGCGGTCGTACATGCGATCGGCCATCTCGTTGATCTTGGCGGCGTTGCTGATGCCGACCGCGCCGACGACGGCACTCGCGGCCGCCACGATGAGGAAGGCGGCGGTGAGCCGCATCCCGATCTTGATGTTGTTGAGCATGAGAAATCCTTTCCGGCGCTGAAGGCCATGCGATGACAAAAGCACAAGAGGACAAAAGGAAGGATGTGGGCCGTCAAACCATTGCCGATGCGACCCTTCTTGTTGCGGCTGCCGCAGCCATCAGTTTTGGCACGTCGAGGATCAAGGCGACCTCACCGCTGCCGAGGATGCTGGAGCCGCTGACGCCCTGGACCTGCGAGAACATGCGCGCCAGGGGCTTGATGACGGTCTGCGCTTCACCGAGAAGGCGATCGACGACGATGCCGAAGCGCGCCGATGCATGGCGCACGACGACGATGTTCTGCTTGGCCGGCGTCGCGCCGTCGATCGCGAACAGCGTGCGCAATCGGATGAATGGCAGCACCTCGCCGCGCAGGTTCGTGTAGTCGTGCTCCGCTTCCGCGGAGTATTCGATGCACTCGTCCACCATTTCCAATGGCATCACGAAGATCGAGCCCCCCACGGAGACCTGGAAGCCGTTGATGATCGCCAGCGTGAGCGGCAGCCGCACCGAGACCGTCGTACCTTGGCGCGGCCTGCTTGCGATGTGAACGCTGCCGCGCAGCGCCTCGATGTTGCGCTTGACCACGTCCATGCCGACGCCTCGGCCGGACAGGTTGGTGACCTGTTGCGCCGTGGAAAAACCGGGCTCGAAGATCAGCGCGAAAACGTCGTCGTCTGACAGCGTCCTGCCCGGCTCGACGAGCCCGCGCTCGATGCCCTTGGCCAGGATGCGCTCGCGGTCCAGACCGGCGCCGTCGTCGCTGACCTCGATGACGATCGAACCGGAGTCGTGGTAGGCACTGAGCATGACCGTCCCGCGCGCGGGCTTGCCGAACTGCAGCCGCATGTTGTGCGGCTCGATGCCGTGATCGACGGCGTTGCGCACGAGGTGGGTCAGCGGGTCGGCGATCTTCTCGACCACCGTCTTGTCCAGCTCGGTGTCTTCACCGTTGATTTCCAGCGCTATGTCCTTGCCCAGTTCGCGCGCCGCATCGTGCACCACGCGATGGAAGCGGCTGAAGGTGGCGCCGATCTTCACCATGCGCAGGCCGAGCGCGTTGTCGCGCAATCCCTCGATCAATGTCATGAGCGTGGCGTTGCTTTCACGCTGCTCGGCGTTGCCGCCTCGGCGCGCGACGAGGTTGGCGCTGGCCGCGGCAATGATCAGCTCGCCGACCTGGTCGATCAATTGGTCCAGCTTGTGCGCATCGACGCGAACCGTGTGCTGCTCCAGGGCCTTGCCGTCGCGGATCTGCCGTTGCCGCGCCAGGGCGGCCTCGACGACAGGCACCTGAGTCGCGCCGTCTTTCAGGAGGATCTCGCCCAGAGGCTGCGGCAGGGCAGCGTTCGCGGCCTGATGCTCCAGCGCCGTATCGAGCTCGTGCCGCGTCACGGAGCCCACCTGCACCAGCAGCTCACCCAGGAGCGCCGGCCTTTCCGGCAATTGGGCGATCAGGTCGAGATAGTCGTTGATGCGGCTATGCGGCGGAATGATGCGCAGCTGGCAGTCGTCCAGCACGAACTCGAACGCGCTCTCGATCGTCGCCTTGTCCGCAGTGGGGCTGGAGAAGGCGATCTCGAAACCGAGGTAGCAGCTCTGCGGGTTCATCTCGTCGGCGGCCGGCATTGCCTCATGCAGTGTCGCGACCGCTTCGATCCTGCCCAGCGTCCCGAGATAGCGAATGAACGGCAGGGGGTCGAGCCCGTGACGCAGCACGTCGCGCGCAAACCTCAGCGAGATATGCCAATGCTCGGGCGATGGCGAGCTGGGTATGCGGCGCAGCGGAGCATCGGCCACCACAGCGGGGTACTCGCTGCCCGCCTGTGAGGTCAACGAGCGAAGCAGCGACCTTCCTTGTTCTTGCAGATCGTCATCGAAGCTCGATCCGCTCGCCGCCGCGATCAACTCACGAGTGTGGTCGACGCATTGGAGCAACGTCGCAATGGAGCCGGAATCAAAGGTCACGCGCCCCTCGCGGGCGCGGTCCAGCACGCCTTCCACGACGTGCGTGAATGCCACGACCGCATCGAGCCCGAAGAGGCCGGCAGAGCCTTTGATGGTATGGATCGCCCGAAAGATCGCGTTCAGCGCGTCCGCGGAAGTCGCCTGTTCGAGCGCGAGCAGCTGGCTCTCCATGTCGTCCAGCAGTTCGGTCGCTTCGGCGATGAAGGTCGGCAATGCCTGTTCGATGTTCACGACCATCTCCTTTGTTCAGGCGTGCATGCTCTCGATGAGCGGATCGCCGAAGAAGGCCGCGAGCCCCAGCAGCGTGATGGCTTCGAGCACGACCGGGCTGTGATTCACCAGGTGCAGCGCGCGCTCCATCTGGATCGCGCGCCGCTTCAACGCAATCAGCACCTGCAGGCCCGCGGTGTCGATCCCGACGACACCGCTGAGGTCGACGGCGAGATCCGCCGATTCCCTCAGCTCCTGCAGCATCTGTGTCATCAGATCGCCTGCGCGGTGGATGCAAAGTTCTCCATCGAGCGCCCACTTTCGGTGGGTGAGTCGAGTGGGTGTTCCGCTGGGCATGAGTAACTCCCTCCGAATGCTCGGATTGATCAATTCAGGGCGAAAAAGGGGAGGTCGGTCAGGCGACGAGCTTTTGCACCACGCCGAGCAATTGCTCGGGTCGAAACGGCTTGCTCATCCAGGCCTTGGCCCCGGCGGCCTGGCCTTCGCGCTTTTTCTCTTCGGCCGACTCGGTCGTCAGCATGACGATCGGCGTGAACCGGTACGCGGGCAGCTGGCGCACCGCCTTGAGGAAGCTGATGCCGTCCATGTTCGGCATGTTGACGTCACTGATGATCAGATGCACCCGCTGGCCGGTGAGCTTCTTCAGCGCCGCTTCGCCGTCGCTGCCTTCCAGCACTTCATAGCCTGCGCCTTTCAATGTAATGCCGACGACCTGGCGCAATGAAGCCGAGTCATCGACGATCATGATTGTTTTCGGCATCTGATCCTCCCTTAGAAAAACGTCACTTCTTCCGTGGCCGCCGTGGTCACGGGCCCTGTCGGTGCGGCATGGAGCGCCCGCTCGTCGGCCATTGCATAGCTGCTGCAGAGCGAATCAAGCATGGGCGTCGGATCCAACGGCAGCAGCCGGTGTTGCTCGCGGCATTGCCGTGTGTGCTCCTGCAGCTCGCGAGGCAGCCGCTCGATGCTGGCAGTCACATGACTGAGCACCTGGGCGACGCGGTCCTGGAATTGCAGTTGCACCAATGCTTCGGCCACTTCGACCTGGATGCCGGCGCTCTCGCGGCGCAATTCTTCGCCCGATGCCATGACACCGTCGGCCGCTTGACGCAGTCGATCCAGAACGCCGTCGATCAGCCGTCCCGAGCGAGTCATCGTCTTGCCGTCGCGTTCCGCACCGGCTTGTGCGGCTTCGCGTGCGGCCACGATCGCCTCGCCGATGGTCTGCACCTTTTCGCCGATGCGCTGCCCGGTTTCGGCAGACTGCGCCGAGAGCTTGCGCACCTCCTGTGCGAGCACCGAAAAACCCCGGCCGGAATCGCCCGCGTGCGCCGCAGCGATGGCGGCGTTGATCGCGAGCAGGTTGGTCTGTTGTGCAATCAGCGCGACATCATGCGACATCTGGCGCAACTCGCTGATGTAGCGCTCCAGGCCCTGGACTTCGGCGAGCAGATCATTCTTGCTGTCGGCGACCTGGCGCAGCGACGCCAGCAACTCGGTCAGTTCGGACTGCGCCGCATCGAACACTCTGACAAGACTTGCATTGCCGTCTGCCGTCGAGCCGCCACGGCTCGACCTCAGCGCTTCGTCGAGTCGTTGCACGATACCGGCGAAGCGCTCGACGAGACTGCCGACGGCAGCCTCCATCTGGGCTCGCGAGTGGTTCACCTGTCGACCCCACACCGGAGCCAGCTCGGTGACGAACCGCTCGGCCGATGCGACGAACTCTTGGGCGGCGGCGTCCCTGATACGCAATTCGCGCAACAGGCGTTTGCTGCTGAGGCCTCCGGCCAGCAACGCGGCGACGGCAAGGATTGCGACGCCAGAGCCGACGGCCTGTCCGAGGAACAGGCCTGCGACGACTGAACACGATAACGCGACCGGCATCCAGGCCGCGACCGTGACTTCCCATCAGCGGGTGTGCTTCAAAGTGATCCCTTTTTTTGCGCCGTTGGCGACGCGCCAGCTTCTTTGAGCTGGCCTCCCGGTGCGGCTCACAGCGCAGCCGCTCACGCGTTTTCGGAACGGTCCGGCGTGAGATGAATCCCCCTGAAGGGGGATGAAAAGGGGAAAGTCGGGTGCCGGGTCGGGAGTCGCCCAGCCTAGCGTTGCAGGATCTCGTGCAGCGACCGGATCGAAGTGCAGCCCCGCTGTGCATGACGGGCATCGCGGTCCAGCAGCAGTGCGTCCAGCCCTGCACGCAGCGCGCCGTCGTAGTCGAGCTCGGGATGATCCCCGACCATCGTTGCGTGCGCGCGCGCCAGGGAAAAGCGGTCGACGACGCCGTGAAAGGCCTGCTCCAACGGCTTGCTGAAGCCGGTCTCCTCGCCAATGGCGACGTATTCCACCCACTCGTGCAGGGCAGTCGCTTTCAACTTGCGTCGCTGCCCGTCGGACGGACCATTGGTGAGGATGGCGGTCACAATCCCTTGTTCGCGCAATGTCTGAAGCACCGGCCGGACATCCGGGTACAGGACCGGCGTGTCGTTCACGACATCCATGAAGAGCTTGTTGAGCCGGCGGACCAACTCTGCCGGAGGCTCGAGGCCGATCAGGCCGAAGGGATCGGAGAAGCGCCTGAGGCGATACTGCTCCCGGGTCAGCAGCCCGCGCTCGAACTGCAGGAACAACGGCCGGTCCACCTGGACACAGGCGGCGAGGAAGCCAGCCGAGTCGATGCCTTCGCGGTCCAGCAGCTCGCCCATGTGGACATAGGCCATCTGCCGCGTGGTCGCAAAGTCGATCAGCGTGTCATCGAGGTCGAAGATCACCAGCTTCATCACCCATCGTCCCACACCGGGCGCAGCCCGATCGTCGTCGTGCCCAGGCGCTCCCACTTGCCGCGGCTGCAGCTGATGCGCAGGTAGCGCGCGTCCTTGCTCCACGCGCCGCCCTTGACCGTCCGTTCGAATGCGCTTGCCGCCCCCCCGGAGACGAAGTGGTCCAGGCACCACTCGCCGAGATTGCCTGCAAGGTCATGCAGCCCGATCTCGGAGGGCGGGAAGGTCGTGACTTCGCTGGTGCCGCCATAGTGCTCATCGTAGTTCGCCAGCGATGGATGGGGATCGTCGCGGCCCCAGGGATAGGGCCTGCCGGGCGCGTTGTTGGAGGCAAAGCATTCCCATTCGACCACGCTCGGCAGCCGCGCCCCGAGGTAATCGCACAGCAGTCGCGCCCCGGCCCAGTTGATGCCCCAGACAGGATGCCGCTGCAAGGCAGCGTCGCATCGCCAGGCCTCATGTGCTTCCTCGAAGCGCAAGGGACAACGTGGGTTGTGGACGTTGACGAACCGATAGGTCGCGCCCGACTCCGCCCGCATCTTCATCTCGTTGAGCAAGGCCGCAGCGATGCCGCAGGTGAGCAGCGTCCGGGCAACGCGGATCCGGCGGCAGGAATCGGGGCCACGGCGCAAAGGGCGGAAGCGTACGGCGCTTTCGAGGTAGTCGCGCGCTTCCCTGTCGTGGATCATGACTCGACAGCCTCAAAGCACTGTGCGGCGGACAGAACGTTCTCGATGACGTCGAGTTGCGCCGGGGTGAGATGCCGACGCCAGCCGGTCTCGACATCGTCCGGCGAGCGGTATGAAGAGAACAGACCGCCTCGGCTGGCACTTTGGCGTCGTTTCAGAAAGGCCGTTTGCTCCTGATGCGGTCGCAGACCGAGGAAGGTGTTCAGCCCGCGCAAGAACTCCTGCGGTCGGCTGATCGCCTCCTCGAGCCGGACGACACGATGCGTGAACAACGGAAGGGTCTGCTGGGCCATGATGTGTCGCACGACGACGCTCATGGCTGCCACTTCCGCGTCGCGCAGCGATTCATCCCGGCATGGGGCTTGGAGTTGGCTGCAATAGTGCGGGACGTTCTCCCTGAAGGCCCGAGGCACCATGTCGCGGTAGCGCCAGAATTGCAGCAGACCACTGCGCAGCAAGGATGACACGACGGCGCGCGGGTCACGCACCAGCCAGAGCACCTTGGTCGAGGGCAGGAATTCCTTCCACCACGACAGCTTGCCGAAGAGCGCCGTCTCCTTGAAGCCGATGATGCGGGCGCTGTCGGACAGCAGCAGGTAGTCGCGCATTTGCCGCAGGTAGGTGCGCAATTCGCCCTGCTTGGCAAGCGCGACATGCAGGCAGTCGCTGCGGTATTCCGTTGCTGACCAGGCCACCAGGTCGCACTGGCGAAAGAAGTCGGTGTGCATCGACAGCGGTTCGTTAATGCATTCGATGCACGGATGGGACTGCAGGATGTCATGCAGGAAATTCGACCCCGAGCGATGATGAGCGAGTAGCAGGAACGGTTCACGCGCTTCGTTCATCCTGATGGAAGATACCCTTTCCAATGGGGAAAGGATATGGCTGCGCCGGGCAGGTCGCATCCCCCTTGAGAGGGATTGCTGCAGCGGAATCGCAACCCTACCCTGGGCCTTAAAGGGCGTGCCAACGAGTGCACGGTCCTCCGTGTTCGAAGCACAGCACGGTGGGGCCGGGCGAGGGAGCGAAGCAGTGGGCCTTGCGACCAGAATCTTCCGGCGTGCCGATGGACGCTGGCGCACTGTGTTGATCATTGCGGCGGCAGCAACGCTGATCTGCACGGGAGTTGCCGCTTCGGTGGGGGGCTGGCTGGGACGTTCGGCGACCGCCCCGAGGGAGCCGGTGCGCGTGGCGGTTTCGTCCACGCCCCATGCCGCGCTGATCTACCTGGCCGCCGCGAAGGGCTATTTCGCAGAGGAAGGGTTGCAAGTCACATTGACACCCGTGACGCATGGCAAGGCTGCGCTGGACCGGCTGATGGCAGCGGACGTGGACCTTGCCGCGGCCGCCGAGGTGCCGCTCGTCATCGCCGTGCTGAACGGCCAGCAGATCGACGCCACGGCCATTGTGGCCAGCGTGTCCACCGAGATGGCGATCGTGGCGCGTCGGGACCGGGGGATTTCATCGCCGGCCGACCTGGCGGGCAAGAAGGTCGGCGCGACGCTGGGGACCAGTGGCGAGTACTTTCTCTGGGCCTTCATCGCACGACATCGGCTGCCACCGAACGCCGTGACGGTCGTCAACGTGCCGCCCGAGCAGATCCCCGGCAAGCTTGCGAGCGGCGCACTCGATGCGGCGGCGACATGGCAGCCGGTGCGTCTGGGGGCCGAGGCGGCCTTGGGGCCGGACGCCATCACGTTCATCGAGCCGGACGCCTACACGGTGACGCACCTCGTGGTCGGTTTGGATCGATACGTGAGGTCCCACCCAAAGACGATGGAGAGGTTCGTGCGTGCGGTGCTCAAGGCGGAGGCCTTCAGCCAGGCGCGACGCAGTGAGGCCCTGGCGCTCCTGGCCGCCCAACTCAGGATCGATGCGCTCGCGCTTCTGCCCACCTGGAAGGATCTCGACTTCAGCGTCGAACTGCGGCAGTCGCAGTTGATCACGCTGGAGGACGAGGCGCGGTGGGCAATGTCCCAGGGCCACGCGCCCAAGGGAAAGGTGCCCAACTTCCTGCCGCGCCTGTATCTGGACGCGTTGCTCGCGGTGCGCCCTGACCGCGTCACCATCGTGCATTAGGGCAGGCCGATGAAGGTAAGCACCAAGGGATGGCTCGTGACCGCGACGGGGCTGCTGTCGATCGGCCTGATCGGCGTGATGATCTGGTGGGCGAATGCGGAAGTGGAGGACGCCGAGCGGCAGCGGAGCCAGTCCGCGGACATCTCCCGGGTGCTGAACGACTTGCGCCTGGTCACCTTCGAGTTCATCCTTCATCGGGGGGAGCGTCCGCGCCTGCAGGAACGCAACGCGCAGGAACACCTGCAGCGCCTGCTCGCCGACCACCCACTCGTCTATGGTGAGCCCGCCGAATGGCTGTCGGAGCTGAAGTCCAATAGCGCTGCAGTCCATCGCATCTTCGAGGAACTGGCGGCCTCCGCCGTTTCGCGCGTGATGGATGAAGACGCGGCGGAGGCCGCGCGACGTTCCGAAGCGCTGCTGTCGAGCCGGCTGCTGATGCTGCAGCAGGAATGCCTGGCCGATGCGTTCCGCTTGAATGACGCTGCCAATGTGCGGATCACCGAGGCGCAGCGTGGGGTGGTGCTGGTCATTGCTGTCGGGTTGTCGCTGATTGCGCTCGCCATGTGCGGGGCAGCCTTGCTGCTCCATCGCGAGGTTCTCACCCCGATCGCTCGATTGCAGGAAGCCACGCGCGAGGTTGCGGCCGGTAATTGGAAGTTCCAGATCAATATCGGCGCCAACGACGAGATCGGCGAGATGTCGCGCAATTTCAACGCGATGACACAGGCGCTGTGCGACTCCTTCGGCGAGATCCAGCGCAAGAACGAGGAGCTGGCGGCATTGAACATGGAGATCGAGGCCTTCAGCTACTCCGTCTCGCACGACCTGCGCGCGCCCCTGCGCGCGATGGATGGCTTCTCGCTGGCCTTGCTCGAAGACTACGGCGAGCGGCTGGACGACGAAGGCCAGGACTGCCTGAAACGCATCCGTGCAGCGAGCCAGCGCATGGGCCGGCTGATCGACGAGCTGCTTGGCCTGTCGCGCGTGACGCGCACCGAACTGACAATCCGTTCGGTGGACCTGAGCGCCATCGCGCGCGAGATCGCCGAGTTGCTGCAGCGGCAGCAGCCGCAGCCGCAGCGGCAGGTCCAGTGGGTCATCGACGATGGCATCTATGTGCAGGCGGACCGCTCGCTGATGCAGATTGCCATGCAGAACCTGCTGGAAAACGCCTGGAAGTTCACCGCCAAGACCGAGAACGCGGTGATTCGCGTCGGGGCCGTGGAGCACGACGGCAACATGGACTGTTTCGTCGCGGACAACGGCGTCGGCTTCGACATGGCCTACGCCGACCGTCTGTTCGGCGCGTTCCAGCGGTTGCACCATGAGACCGAGTTTTCGGGCACAGGCATCGGATTGGCCATCGTGCAGCGCATTCTGCGCCGTCATGAAGGACGGATCTGGGTGCATGCCTCGCCCGGCCATGGCGCGACCTTCTTCTTCAGCCTCAAAGGGCAAGCGCATGCAAGAGCAGAGCAAGACCATCCTGCTGGTGGAGGACAACCCGGACGACGCGATGCTGACGCTTCGGGCGTTCAAGCGCAGCCACTTGATGAACCCCATCTCCGTAGTGCGTGATGGCGTCGAGGCCCTGGATTTCGTCTTCGGCCGCAACGCTTACAGCGAACGTGGCGACGCTGCCCTTCCGGCCCTCGTGATCCTCGACCTGAAGTTGCCCAAGCTCGACGGGCTGGGCGTGCTGAAGGCCTTGCGCGCTGACCATCGCTCGCGATACCTGCCGGTCGTGATCCTCACTTCGTCGAAGGAGGAGCAGGACCTCGTCTCAGGCTATGCGCTGGGGGCCAACAGCTATGTGCGAAAGCCCGTGGACTTCGCCGAGTTCCTGGAGGCGGTGAAGGTACTCGGGATGTACTGGATGATGCTCAACGAACCGCCACCGGAAGCCGCTGCACAGTGAGCAAACCCATCAAGGTTCTCATCGTGGAGGACTCG
>DASTGE010000209.1:0-2969 GCA_035719405.1 Burkholderiaceae bacterium | reverse complement strand
ACCCACAAGGTTTTCAGATCCCATGAGGGCACCACGTGTTGCGGATTCACACCGACCTTGAACTTGTCAACCACCTTCAGGGTCTGCGGGTCGTATACCCAGACATCGTTGGATTGCCGGTTTGGCACGTAAACGCGCGAGAGGTGTCCCTTCACGGCATCACTGAGCCTTCCTGCGCCCGTTTCGCTGTACAGGTTCGCGGCGTCGTTGACGGCGGGCATGCCGGGCACGGTAGTCACCGGGCCCGCCGCGAACGAATGCCCGGCAGCGGTCAGCAGCAGGGCGATCAGCTTCCTCTTCATTCAGAACTCCCGATTGGAATTAATTAATGTGTGTTAATGCCGCGCCGTTTCCCGGCGGATCGATTCGATGGTCCGCTCAACGATCAGGTCCGCGCCCAGTTGACCCGCCTGTACGTTCGAGCGCGCCGGTTGGCCGTGTACTCCGTCGGCAGCACTGAAAGCCTTGCCGTGGAGCCGGTCGGCGCGTACGGCATCAGGTACGACCGCAAGGGTCAGCGACGTATCGGCCAAACCGGCATGCGTGCCGATCTCGGCATCGGAGTAACCCTGGCGCATCAGCAGCTTGGGATATTCGGCGTCGAAGGCGCGATAGTACTCGGGCATTGCATGCACGCGGGTGCCTTGTGTCCGCCATTCGCCGTTGAGCTTGTCAGCGATCCGCTGAACGCTCTTGAGGTAGCCCCCATGGTCGCCCAGAAAGACGACATCCTTGAAGCCATGGAGACGGAAGCTGCGAGCCGCCGACTCGAGCACCGACTCGAATGCCGGCTCCGAAACGGTAATCGTGCCGGGAAACCGCATATGCGCCGTCGGTGGGTCGAGACGCCCTTCGGGGACGTAGGCGAGTACAGGCGCGACGATTGCGTCGCCGAGGCCGGACGCAATGCGGCCCGCCAACACCTTGACGCGCAGGTTGTGCTTTCCAAGAACCATCGCTGGCCCATTTTGCTCCGTGCCGCCGATAGGCACGAGGACGGTCGTCGCTCCACCGGCAATGCGCTCACGTAACTCCGTCCAAGTCAGCTCTTCGAGGTAGACCGAGTGTCCATCGGCGGCAGCTGCCCTCATGGAGCCGGCACCAGACAAGAGCAGGAAGGAGAACACAGACAGAAAAAGGCGTCGCAGTCGCAGGGGCATCGCGCGATGTTAACGACGCGCGGCGAAATCCCGATCTTCAAGCGACCGGAGGAGAATTGAGCTGCGTCAGACATCGAGTGCGGCGCACCGGTCGGGCGTGACCACGTCCACACCGAAGGTAGCAAGCCGACGCGCAAGCTTCAGTACAGCCCTGTCGCGGGTCAGTAGCCAGCGCGCGCGATGCGCCACGGCGAGGTCAATGAACTTCTGGTCGTCCGGGTCCCTGCACCGCGGCGTCGTCAGGCCGACCACTGGCGGCACAGACAGTAATGACCATCGCTCCCAGGCCTGCCGCCAGCGCGCCTCGTCGGCTTCCCAGCGTGGATCAAGCCCACGCGCCAGGACGTGCGCCATCTCGTCTCGCATGGCCTCGGTGGCCAGCCAGCGCAGTCGCCCGCTTTCGAGCGCGACCTGCAGCCGTCGCCCGATGGGATCGTTGAAGACCAACCAATCCAAGGCCACATTGGTATCGATCACCGCCATCGCCGCACAGGAGCTTTCGGCGGGGGTTGACGAACTGCTTGCTTGCCGTTCCATTTTTCGCTGAATATAATGGCAGGCTTTTCGGCAGGTACTGCTGCGCTCTTTTGTTGAGCAGCTCACCGGACCGAGGTTCCCTGAAGCAGGGGCTCTCGCGGCATCCGGCGTCGGGCCCGTCTTCCAAAGCGGAGCGGTCGGCACCCGGTCGGAAACCGAGTGACTTCAAACGGGAACAAGTTACAGCTATGCCAACCATTAACCAACTCGTGCGTCACGGCCGTCAGGTCGAGGTCACGAAGTCCAAGTCGCCGGCGATGCAGAACTCGCCGCAGCGACGCGGCGTGTGCACCCGGGTGTATACGACCACGCCCAAGAAGCCGAACTCGGCACTGCGCAAAGTCGCCAAGGTGCGTCTGACCAACGGCTTCGAGGTCATCTCCTACATCGGCGGTGAGGGTCACAACCTGCAGGAGCACAGCGTGGTTCTGGTGCGTGGCGGCCGTGTGAAGGACCTGCCGGGCGTTCGCTACCACATCGTTCGCGGCTCGCTGGACTTGCAAGGTGTGAAAGATCGCAAGCAGGCGCGCTCGAAGTACGGCGCGAAGCGACCCAAGAAGGCCTAAGTCGAGAACAATGGCTGGCCGTTCGGGCCGGCCCGGGTGGATGGCCCGCTTACGAGTGGGTCGAGTAAGTGGAAGGCTGCGATGGCCTTTCGCGGCAAGGGTGGAAGCCCGAGCCAACTGAAGCTGAATGAAGGAAAAGTCCCATGCCACGTCGTCGCGAAGTCCCCAAGCGCGAGATCCTGCCTGATCCGAAATTCGGATCGGTCGACCTGTCCAAGTTCATGAACGTCATCATGGAGTCAGGCAAAAAGGCCGTTGCCGAGCGCATCATTTACGGTGCGCTCGACCAGGTGGAGAAGAAGGCCAACAAGGACCCGATGGAGGTGTTCTTGACGGCGCTGAACAACGTCAAGCCGATGGTCGAGGTGAAGTCACGTCGTGTCGGCGGTGCGAACTACCAGGTTCCCGTGGAAGTTCGTCCCGTTCGCCGCGTGGCACTGGCCATGCGTTGGCTGAAGGAGTCCGCGCGCCGTCGTGGCGAGAAGTCAATGGCTCAGCGCTTGGCCAACGAACTGCTCGAAGCCTCAGAAGGCCGAGGCGGCGCGATGAAGAAGCGTGACGAAGTGCACCGCATGGCGGAAGCGAACAAGGCGTTCTCGCACTTCCGCTTTTAAACCTGTATCCCCAAAGGCCGCCTAACCCCGGGTTCTCCCCACCCGGCAGGCGGCTCCTGTATTTGGAGTCGATCATGTCCCGCAAGACCCCC
>DASTGE010000208.1:0-2105 GCA_035719405.1 Burkholderiaceae bacterium | reverse complement strand
GTGGTCGGGCTTTCCGATGGCGAAGCTTGTCGAGTTGGCGAAGCCTTTATCGTCGGCGACCTACGTCCGCATGGAAACCTTCCTCGACAAGTCGATCGCGCCCGGCCAGAAGCAGTCGTGGTTTCCGTGGCCCTACGTCGAAGGGCTCACCGTCAAGGAAGCGACCAACGAACTCACGTTCCTCGCCACCGGCGCCTACGGCAAGCCGATCGCCAAGCAGCACGGCGCGCCGATTCGTCTGGCGGCGCCATGGAAGTACGGCTTCAAGCACATCAAGTCGATCGTGCGCGTGTCGTTCACCGACAAGCAGCCGCGGAGCTACTGGCAGGATCTGCAGGACTCCGAGTACGGCTTCTGGGCCAACGTCAATCCGGAGGTCCCGCATCCGCGCTGGAGCCAGGCGAGCGAGGAGCTGATCGGTCTCGGCGAACGCCGGCCGACGCTTCTCTTCAACGGCTACGGTGAGTTCGTCGCCGATCTCTACAAGGGATTGGAGAACGAGCGGCTGTGGGCGTAAGGACGCTGACCTCTCCGCCGTCATGCCCGGCCCTGTGCCACGGCTGTCCGGTTCAAGGGTTTAGTGCGAGGCTGAATTGGTTTGAAGTGGCCGGGATCATTGGCTGTTCGAGCAGCCGGTCGATACGGCGGCGTTGCATGAGATTTGCGCGCACGAGTCTGACGAAGTCGAGTGGACGGTGAACCGCCTTCTGCGCTGCATGGGCGAGCCGCAGCAGCAGGAAGGCGATCAGCGCCACGGCGATCTGGATGCGTACGGCATTTTCGGAGGTTCCCAGGAAATGCCCGATCCGTAAGGTCTGCTTGATCCAGCGGAAGAACAGCTCGATTTGCCAACGCTGCCGATAGAGTTCGGCGATTTCGGCCGCGGGCGCCTTGAGATCGTTGGTGACAATACGAAGCTCTCGACCGCTGTCGCTGAGCACGCGGATCTCTCGAACGGGCTTTTGCAGCGGATTGCGGCGGCGTGCTGCGAGCCGTTGCGGCAGAAGGCCGATGCAATCGCTGAGAATGCCGCCGTCCTGCGGCACCCCGTTTTCCTGCAGCACGGCGAGCGGCGTGTTCTTCTTCAGCCGCGTCACAAACCGGCAGCCGGCCGCATCGAGCGAAGCCCAGAAACTGTAATCGTAATAGCCGAGGTCGTAGACATAGGTCGCCCCGGCCTCCACCGGCATCGCCTTGGCCGCCGTGATGTCGTTGACGTTGGCCGGGGTCACCGCAAAGTAAACTGGGCAAGCCGCCTGCGGGTCGTACACCACATGGGCCTTAGCCCCATAGATTTCGGCCGAGAACGTCGCCCAGTCCGCGCTGAGGCTCGACAGCCGCACAGACGTGGCATCGATCAGCCGCACCGCGCCCGACGCCTTCCGCCGCAGTCCACGATGCACTTGCTTCAGCAATCCGGCAAAGATGTCGCCAAATACCTGCCAGGGCCGCTGCGCATTGGCGTCCGCAAGCGTCGAGCGCTTCACCGGCTCCGCTCCCAGGTGATAAAGCCGCGCTTCGTGGCTCGCCATGCTGGTGACGATGTCCCGCAGGCTCGCAGCCCCGCTCAACTGGCCGTAAAGCAGCGTTATCAGGTGCCGCTTGGTATCCAGTTTGCGCGACAGATCGTCGGCACCGTGCTTCTCAACAGCCTGCTTCACACAATGCCAAGGCAAAGGCTTCAGCACGTCACGAAAAACGATATTCTGGTGCGGCATGGCGCGGGTCCCTTCCGTGTCTCGAACATTGGCGAATGCTCAAAACCCAGAAGAATCTACGCCATGCACCTCGTCCACTAAAATCCAACCGGACAGCCGTGGGACAAGCCCGGCCATGACAACTTCCACTTCAGTAATAAATGGAGAACCGTCTCACCCGGCCGTTCGCTGCGCGCGGTCGCTCGCCGGGGCAGCGACCGCTAGTGCATGCCCGTGCCTTGCAGGTGCTGGTCGAGCTGCTTGAAGTGATCGAGCTTGGTGATCTCGCGGTCGAGCTCGGAGCCCTGCTCCATCTGCTTGGTGCGCTCGTCCATCGCGGCGATCTGCCCCTGCAGCGCCGCGCGATCGAGGTCGTCCATCGTGGTCGCGACGTCCGCGAGCAGCGTC
>DASTGE010000207.1:0-5752 GCA_035719405.1 Burkholderiaceae bacterium | reverse complement strand
CATGTCGATGGGTCTCATGTCGGTCGGCTCGTATCTCCAAGGCGTAGTCGCGCGTTTCGAAGGTGCGACCTGAGATGTCCTTGGGGGGCAGGGTGGAAGCGGTCATGTCGCCAAGACCGATGGCTGCCGCATCGGTTCGCTCCCTCCATTGCGTTGCGCCCGGGCGGACCAGTGTCATGGAGATGGATCGAAGAATGTCTCGGCGCGCGAAATGAGCCATTCCGAATGCGAAGCGGTCGACGACGAATTGATACGATCGCGGCTCATTCGACCGCGTCGTCTCGACGCGGTCTTTTTTCGAGGAGACGGATGACCCTGCTTTACATCGTGCTGGCGACGCTGCTGGGTGGCTTGCTGTCGGTCCTCATTGCCGCCAGCCTCACCGTCAGCATGCTCGGGCGCATCGTGAAGAGTCTGGTCAGCCTGTCGACGGGCGTGTTGCTCGGCACGGCGCTGCTTCAGGTGCTGCCCGAGGCCTTCGAGGGCCGCGGCGCGAGCCCGCAGTCGCTGTTCATGACGCTGCTGCTCTGGCTGCTGTTTTTTTTCCTGCTGGAGAAGGCGGAGCTGTACCGGCACGGTCACCACCACGAGGGCGATGACCCGCACCATCATCATCATCACGGCTTCGACAGGCAGCAGGCCGGTCGCGGCGGATGGAGCGTGCTGCTCGGCGACAGCATCCACAACTTCTGCGACGGCATCCTGATCGCCGCGGCGTTCCTCACCGACCTGCGGCTCGGCACCGCGACGGCGCTGGCCATCATCGCGCACGAGATCCCGCAGGAGGTCGGTGACTACATCGTGCTGCTCAATGCCGGCCTGTCACGCCGTCGCGCCCTTGTCTACAACCTGCTGTCGGGGCTGGCGGCCGTCGTCGGCGGGGTGATCGGCTACTACGTGGTGGGGCCGTGGGAGTCGCTGTTTCCGTTCCTGCTCGTGGTGGCCTCGAGCAGCTTCGTGTACGTGGCGGTGGCCGATCTCATCCCTCAGTTGCAGCGACCGCTGCCTCTGAAGGAAACGCTTCACCAGTTGTTGTGGCTGGGCGTGGGCCTGGGTGTGGTGGTGCTGGTGGGACACTTCCTGCACCACCGCTGAAGGTCATCGCCTCCCGTTGTCAACGCACCACGAGCACCGGGATCGTCGTGTGCGTGAGCACCCTTTGCGTCTCGCTCCCCAGCAGCATCGATGCCATCCCACGACGGCCGTGTGACGCCATCACGATGAGATCGCAGTTCTGCTGCTTCGCGTAATCGATGATGGCCTCCCAGGGATGCAATGCCTCCACGGTATGCCCCTGGCACGACATGCCCGCGCGGTCAGCGTCGGCGACCACTTGACGCACCCGGCTCGACGCGATTCGCTCCTGCGCGTCGAAAAACTCCTGGGGCGGCGTGGGCTGCATCTCGGAAATCGCGCTGTAAGGGAAGGGCTCCTTCACGCTGATCGTGTGCAATTCGGCACCCAGGCTCTTCGCCAGGCCGATCGCGGTTTGCACCGCCTTGACTGTGATCTCCGAGCCGTCAGTGGGTAACAGGATGCGCTTGTACATGGCATGACCTCCAAACGTCGTTGCGCCCAGTGTTCACGCCAAAGGTAGGGATCGGCTTGAGCCTCGTCAAGCCCTGCCGATATGCCTTGAAACCTGCCTTGAAACCCCGCCTCAACCCTGAGCGACCGGCCGCGTGGGGTCGGACGACCATTCGCTCCAGGAGCCGGGGTACAGCAGCGACCCCGCGAGGCCCGCATGCTCCATCGCCAGAAGGTTGTGGCATGCGGTGGCACCGGAACCACACTGGTGGACCACCTCGCCCGGCAACCGTCCGGCGATCAGGGCGTCGAACTCGGCGCGCAGCGCCTCGGCTGGCTTGAAGCGGCCGTCGGGCTGCAGGTTGAGTTGGAAGAAGCGGTTGAGGGCCCCGGGAATATGGCCGGCAGCCTTGTCCAAAGGCTCGACCTCACCGCGATACCGCTCCGGCGCGCGCGCATCGATCACCTTCATACGACCGAGGCCCTGAAGCACAGCGGCGGCTTCGACAGTCGGCATTGCATCCGGCTGCATAGGGTAGGGGCGGGACTCGCCGGGCGAATGTGGCGTACCGGCTTCAAGCTTTCCACCCTTCGCGATCCAGGCCTTCAGTCCGCCGTCGAGCAGTGCGACCTCGCGGTGGCCCAGCCAGCGCAACATCCACCAGGCGCGCGCGGCAAACATGCCGCCGTGCGCGTCGTACACCACCGCGGCAGTGGACGGACCGATGCCCCAACGGCCCACTGTTTCGGCGAAGGCCGTGCCGTCAGGCAGCGGATGACGGCCGCGGAAGCGGCCCTCGGCGTCATGCTTCGGGCCGGATAAATCCCGTTCGAGGTCGACATAGTGCGCCCCCGGCAAGTGACCCTCCTCATAGGCCCGCGCCCCTGCGTCGGGGGCGGCGAGGTCGAAACGGCAGTCGAGGAGCACGACGGGCCGGCCGCTCGCGATGAGGGCGTCGAGGGATTCGGCGGAAATCAAAGTCTGCATCGGTGTTGTTCTTCGCTCATTGGATTTTGGGAGTGCAGCAGGTCGGCCACGCGTGCGATCTGCACCCGTGGCCGCACTGCTTCGGCATCAGGCCGGCATGCCCATCTGCCGCCGGTACCACTCGTGGAAGTGCTGCATGCCGTCTTCCATCGGGCTCTGGTAGGGACCGAATTCGTCGTCTCCCCGCGCCATCAGCGCGCGACGGCCCGCGTCCATGCGCAGCGCAATCTCGTCGTCCTCAACGCAGGTCTCCATGTAGGCGGCCTGCTGCGCCTCGACGAACTCCCGCTCGAACGCGACGATCTCTTCCGGGTAGAAGAACTCGACCACGTTCACCGTTTTCTGCGGACCTTGCGGATGCAGCGTCGAGACCACCAGCACATGCGGATACCACTCGACCATGATGTGCGGGTAGTAGGTGAGCCAGATCGCGCCGTGCGAGGGCGGCTCGCCGCCGCCATAGGCCAGCACGGCGTCATGCCACTTGCGGTAGACATCGGAGCCGGGCTTGCCCAGCGCGCCGTTGATGCCCACTGTCTGCACCGAATGGTGCGCTCCGAATTCCCACCGCAAATCGGAGCAGGTGACGAAGCCGCCAAGCCCGGGGTGGAACGGCCCCACGTGGTAGTCCTCGAGATAGACCTCGATGAAAGTTTTCCAGTTGTAGTCGCACTCGTGGATATGGACGCGGTCGAGCACGTAACCCGAGAAATCGAACTCCGCCCGTGAGCCCAGGCGCACGAGGTCCGCTGCCACGTCCCGGCCGTTGTCCTCGAAGACCATTCCGTTCCAGGTCCGGACGCGGTAGTTGTTGAGGTGCAGGCAGGGGTCGGCGGGGAAGTGCGGGGCGCCGATCAACTGACCCTGGAGGTCGTAAGTCCATCGGTGCAGCGGGCAGACGATGTGTTGATTGACATGCCCGCGCCCGCGCAGCATCACCGCCTGCCGATGGCGGCAGACGTTCGAGATCAACTCGATGCCTTGCGGGGTGCGAACGAGTGCCCGGCCCTCGCCTTCGTGGGGCAGAGCGAAATAGTCGCCAACCTCGGGCACCGCGAGTTCGTGGCCGAGGTAGCGTGGACCGACCCTGAAGATGCGTTCCTGTTCCTCTCGGAACAGGCCCTCGTCGAAGTACGCGGATACCGACAGCTGCGAGCGGCTGCGCTCGAGTGCTTCAAGAGTGACGCTCAGGTCGGACATGATCCCCAGGATCTCCAAAAACCAATGTCAACCCCAAGCCCGGCAGGCATCGCCGGGCCAACCCCCACCCCGGCTTCATCGCCGGGCGAACTGCATTCCCGGCGAACCGCCGGGTCGACTTCAAACCGGTGCTTTCGACGCCGGCCCACCCTTGCCCGGCCTGTTCAGAGCCGCGGCAAGACCCCGCTCCTCAGACGGCGGCGGGCGGGGGATTGTACCCACCGCCTTCAAGCCGCGCCTTCGCGCCGAGGCGCGGTTTCTCGTGCGATGTCAAGTGGGACTTTGGCGGGTTCCGCCACAGCTGGTTTCGAGGGCTTGTCGCAGCCTGACTACAATTTCTCCTTTACTTTTCACGACCCGAAATGACGCCCAGCGATTCCCCGACCGGCACGCCGGCCAGCTATGAAGACGCCCTGGCGGAGCTGGAGCGGCTGGTGCTGGCGATGGAGGGCGGGCAACTGCCGCTGGACCGTCTTCTTGAAAGCTACGAGCGCGGTGCCGAACTGCTGACCTTCTGTCGTGGCCGTCTGCAGGCAGTGGAGGAGCAGGTGAAGGTGCTGGAAGAGGGCCGGCTCAAACCCTGGATCCAGTCATGATGCCCGACGACTTCGACCTGTGGATGCGCCGCGAGCTTCAGACCGTCGAGTGCTCGCTCGACGCCCTGGTGCCGCTGCAAACTCCTGCCGGGTTGGGTGAGGCGATGCGCTACGGCGTGCTCGACGGCGGCAAGCGTCTGCGCCCGTTGCTTGTACTGGCGGCATGCGAAGCGGTGGCCGGCCTTCATGAAGCGGCTCTGCGCGCCGCTGTCGCGGTCGAGCTGATCCACGCCTACTCCCTGATCCACGACGACATGCCATGCATGGACAACGACGTGCTCCGACGCGGCAAGCCGACGGTGCACGTGAAGTTCGGCGAGGCGCAGGCGATGCTTGCAGGCGACGCCATGCAGGCTTTGGCGTTCGAGGTGCTCACCCCTGGCGACGGTGTGCCGCCGGTGTTGCAAGCGCGCTTGTGCGGGCTGCTCGCTCGCGCGGCGGGGCACGCGGGCATGGCCGGCGGCCAGGCGATCGACCTCGCAAGCATCGGGGTGCCGCTGGGCGAGGACGCCCTGCGCGACATGCACCGGCGCAAGACCGGCGCGCTGCTTCAGGCCAGCGTGATGATGGGCGCCGCATGCGGCGATCCATCGCCTGTGGCTGTCGCCGCGCTTGCGGATTACGGCGCGGCCATTGGACTCGCGTTCCAGGTGGTCGACGATATCCTCGACGTGACGCAGGCGTCCGAGACGCTGGGCAAGACGGCCGGAAAGGACCTGCACCACAACAAGCCCACCTATGTGTCTGTGCTCGGCCTCGACGCCGCGCGTGTCCATGCACAGCGCCTGCGCGACCAGGCGCATGCGGCGCTGGCAAGGAGCGCGTTGCCTGATGCCGCCCGCCTGAGCCTCCTCGCCGACCGTATCGTCGAGAGGGAGAGCTGACCGCCGCGAAAGCCACGCACAGGCACTTCACCGCCACCGACCCCCGACCAACGTGCCAGGGGAAGGCAGCACCAGAAGGCCGCACGAGAAGGCCTAGATGCCATGAATGCACATCCCCTGCTGCACACCATCAACAGTCCGGCTGACCTGAAGCGGTTGCCGCGCGAGCAGCTGGACGCGCTGGCGATCGAGCTGCGCGACTTCGTGCTGCAAAGCGTCAGCCGGACGGGCGGACACCTCTCGTCCAACCTGGGCACCGTCGAGCTGACCATCGCGCTGCACTACGTGTTCGACACGCCGCGCGACCGCATCGTGTGGGACGTCGGCCATCAGACCTATCCCCACAAGATCCTCACAGGCCGCCGTGAGCGCATGCCCTCGCTGCGCCAGCTGGGTGGCATCAGCGGCTTCCCGCGTCGCGACGAAAGCGAGTACGACACCTTCGGCACCGCGCACTCGTCGACCTCGATCTCGGCCGCCCTTGGCATGGCCGAGGCCGCGAAGCTGGCCGGCGCGGACTTCCTCTCGGTGGCGGTGTGCGGCGACGGCGCCATGAG
>DASTGE010000206.1:0-2589 GCA_035719405.1 Burkholderiaceae bacterium | reverse complement strand
AGAAGGAGCAAGCCGCGGTCTACGCCGCACTGAGACTCGACAAGCCAGCTGCCGACACCCAACTCAGCCTGTTGTAGTGGCACGCTGAAAGGCGTGACCTATACAGATCAACCACTTATGGGCGATGGTGTCGAACTCCGGAGTCCAAGGTGCCGGACAATTTGCCGTAGCCGCCCTTTGCGAGGGTTGCTCATGCGCGCCCACGTCTTCGGTCTTTGCTTCCGGAAGGTAAGCCACGTCCCGCCACAAAGGGTAACTTTGGCATTGCCTGATTGCTGCACCGGAAGACTCTCGAATCAATGTCACCGGATAGGGCGTATCACCGATGTGCAGGCGCACGGCCGAACGTTCCCGATCGTACGTGTGACCGAAGAGGCTGGTCAGCCAGGAATGAACTTCGGAAGGCTCGACGGAATGCCGAATCTCCACCCCGTCTGAAACGCAATCCACTGACGAAACCCCATGGGGCATCTGTGTCCACAGCGCCGTCCCTTGCTTCAGCAGGCGCTCCACATCCAGCCATGTCAGCGGGAGAAGTTCGTGCTCGGCGGGTCCCTGGCAGTCTCAAATGACTTCCCACTTTCAGATCCTTGAGCACCTGGCGCAGGTTGTGGCCCGTTTTGTCAATGTCTTCGCTGTCAAACAGTCTTCGGTGTTGGCGTTTGAGCCAGACAGCTTTCAAGCCACACTCCACCGCGTAGAACAACAAGAGCCGATGAGGATTCTTGCGTGAATCTCCGGCCTTTGGTGTTGCTATTTCGGACAACTCTTTCCACGCGCGCTTCAATTCGCGATCGGTGAAGGGAATAGCGCTCATGCAAACCCGTTAGTCTCCATTGTTCTTCGTGCAGGGGCTTTGCGAAGCGGCGGCGGTGTCGTGATGCGCAACTCGCCGAACTCCTCACCCGCTGTTGCGCAACCCCGCCGCCACCCCGTTGATCGAAATATGAATCCCGCGCCGCAAGCGGTCGTCTCCCGGTTCATCGCCGCTGCGTTGCCGATACCGCCGCATCAGCTCGACTTGCAGATGGTTGAGCGGATCGAGGTAAGGAAAGCGGTGCTCGATGGAGCGGGCCAGTGAGGGGTTCGACGCGAGGCGTTGTGCCTCGCCGGTGATCTGCGAGAGTGCCTGCGAGGTGGCGTCCCATTCTTGCTGGATGGCCGCAAAAATCTTCTTGCCGAGCCGTCGGTCTTCGACCAGCTCGACATAGCGCGCCGCAACCCGCAGATCGCTCTTGGCCAGCACCATGTCGAGGTTGGACAGCAGCGTGCGGAAGAACGGCCATTGCCGGTGCATGCGCTGAAGCAGCACCAGCCGTTCGTCGGCGCCGTCTTCGCCGCCATTGCCGCCATTGCCGCCATTGCCGATGAACGCGCGGATCGCGCTTCCGAAGCCGTACCAGCCGGGCAGGGCCACCCGGCACTGGCCCCAGCTGAAGCCCCAGGGAATCGCCCGCAGGTCTTCGATCGCGCGGGTTGCCTTTCGCGACGCGGGCCGGGATCCGATGTTGAGTTCGGCAATCTCCCGGATCGGCGTCGCCGAGAAGAAGTAATCGGTGAAGCCCTGGGTCTCGTAGACCAGCTTGCGATACGCAGCCATGCTCGCATCAGATATGCGTTCAGCGGCTTCGAGGAAGGCCTTTGGCGCGCTCTTGCTCGGATGCAGCAGTGTGGCTTCCAGCGTCGCGGCCACCAGCGTTTCCAGGTTGCGGCGGCCGATCTCCGGGTGCGCGTACTTGGAGGCGATCACCTCGCCCTGCTCGGTCAGGCGGATCTGGCCGTTCACGGTGCCGGGCGGCTGCGCGAGGATGGCCTGGTAGCTCGGGCCTCCGCCGCGGCCGACGGTGCCGCCGCGTCCGTGGAACAGCCGCAAGGTGATGCCGTGCTGTTCGCGCAAAGGCTGGAACATTTCGACCAGTGCGACCTCGGCCCGGTACAGCTCCCAATTGCTGGTGAAGTAGCCGCCGTCCTTGTTGCTGTCGCTGTAGCCGAGCATCACGTCCTGCTCCGCGCCCGAGCGTCGAACGAGATCGAGCACGCCGGGCAGCTCATAGAACCCGCGCATGATGCTTGCGGCCTGGCGCAGGTCGCCGATGGTTTCGAACAACGGCACCACGATCAGCGATGCGACCGCCTGGTCATCATCCAGCGTGCCGCGCATCAGGCCGACTTCCTTCTGAAGCAGCAGCACCTCCAGCAGGTCGCTCACCGCTTCGGTGTGCGAGATGATGTAGTGCCTGAGCGCGTCGCGTCCGCAGGCGCGCAGCATCTGCACCGCCGCTTCGAAGATCTGCAGCTCGCCGCGGGTCAGCTCTGAATAGTCATGGCCGAGCACGCGCAGCGGACGGGCATCGTTGAGCAAGGCCAGCAGAAGCGAGCGGCGGGCGGCCTCGTCGAGCGAGCCGTAGTCCGCCTCGATGCGCGCCACCTTCAGCAGCTCGGCGACCACTGCCTCATGCTTGTCGGAGCTTTGCCGCAGGTCGACGGTCGCGAGATGGAAGCCGAACACCTGCACCGCCCGCTGAAGCGGCTTCAGCCGCGGTGCGATAAGCGCATCCGCATGGTGAGACTTCAGCGACGCTTCGATCA
>DASTGE010000205.1:0-10032 GCA_035719405.1 Burkholderiaceae bacterium | reverse complement strand
CCAGGCGGGGAAACAGCTCGTAGACCCGCGCCGGGGTCCAGGCGCCCGGCCGCGCCACCGCGGTCAGGTTCTCCTCGACGGTGAGCGACTTGAAGATGTTGCGCTCCTGAGGCACCCAGCCGATGCCCGCTGCAGCGCGCTCGAAGGGCCTGAGGGCCGTCACGTCGCGGCCATTGAGCCAGATGCGCCCCGCATGGCGTCGCGTGACGCCGACCAGCGTGTTCATGAAGGTCGTCTTGCCCGTGCCGTTGCGGCCAAGAAGCGCGAGCGATTGACCGGCATCAAGCTTGAGGTCGATGCCATTGAGCACGACCGCTTCACCGTAGCCGGCCTTGAGCCCGTCAACCCTCAACAGCTCAGGCATGGCCCTCTCCCAGGTAGACCGTCTTCACCCGCGGGTCGGTCGAAATGCTTGCAACATCGCCCTCGGCGAACACCCCCCCATTGACCATCACCGTCACCTGCTTCGCGAAGTTGAACACCAGGTCCATGTCGTGTTCGATCAGCAGCACCGACACATCGGCGGGCAGGCGCTTGAGGCTGTCGAAGATCTCCTCGCGCTCTCCTGCAGGCACGCCCGCAGCCGGCTCGTCGAGCAGCAGCACCCGCGGCTCACAGGCGATGGCCAGCGCGATCTCGAGCAGGCGCTGCTTCCCATAGGGAAGAACGGCAGTGCGCTGATGCATCACGTCGCTCAGACGGAACTCGTGCAGCAGCCGGTCGCAGCCGTCAGCCACCTCGGTATCGCGTCCCAGAGGCTGCCACCAGCGCGCGCCGTGGCCCTTGCGCTGCGCGATCGTCAGCGCCAGCGACTGCAGCGGCGTCAGATCGTTCCACAGCTGGTTGATCTGGAAGGTGCGCACCAGCCCGCGACGGACGCGATGGTGCGCGGCAAGGCGCGTCACGTCCTGCCCCTGAAGCGTGATGGTGCCGGCGGACGGCTCGATCATGCCGGTGAGCAGGTTGATCAAAGTCGTCTTGCCCGCGCCATTCGGGCCGATCAGCGCATGGCGTGCGCCCTGCTGGATATCGAGCGTCACATCGTTCGTCGCGGTGAGGCCGCCGAAGCGCTTGATGAGCCCGCGCGTCTGAAGCACTGCCGTCATCGCTTGAACCACTTCCAGGGTTTGAACAGCCGGTCACGCCCGACCAGCACCAGAATGACGAGGAACGCGCCGAGCCAGAATGTCCAGTACTGCGGCGTCAGCGCGGAGATCCAGTCGTGCAGCAACTTGAACACGATCGCCCCGAAGATGCCGCCGTAGAGATAGCCGGTGCCGCCGATCACCAGCACCAGCATGACGTCGGCACTGCGATGGAAGTCGAGCACGTCCAGCGACGCGAAGCCGGCCGTCTGCGCCAGCAGTGCCCCTGATGCGCCAGCCAGCCCCCCGGCAATGGTGTAGACCGCCGCAAGGCGGGCCTTCACGGACAGGCCGACCGCGGTCGCGCGCAGCGGGTTGTCGCGCAGCGCCTGCAACGAAATGCCGAAGGGCGAATGCACCAGCCGCCGCGAGAACGCCAGCGCCAGCAGCAGCACGACCAGCGAATAGGCGTACGCCGTGCGACCGAAGAGATCGAACTCGAAGCGGCCGAGCAGCGGACCCATGACCACCCCCTGCAGCCCGTCCGCGCCACCGGTAATGTTGTCGAGCTTGTTGGCCAACTCGTACAGGATGGCCGCGACCCCGAGCGTGACCATCAGGCGCGTGAGGTCCGTGCCCCGCATGATCAGCACGCTCGTAAGGGCACCGAACAACGACGTCACGACAATGGACACGGCAAGCCCGACGAGCGGATCGGGCATCACATGTTTGGCGAACAACGCCGCCGTGTAAGAGCCGAGGCCGAAGAAGGCGGCATGGCCGAGAGAGACGATGCCGGCATAGCCGAGGATCAGGTCAAGCGACAGCGCAAAGAGCGCAAGAATCGCAATCTCGTTGAGCAGCAGCGATTGCGCGGGCTGCAGAAACCACGAGGCAATGGCCACCGCAAAGAAGGCCCATTCCCACCAGCGCCATCGGCTGTAGCCCGCAAGTGCCTGACGTAGCCCGCCGCCCATCTGGAAGGTGGACGCGGCAGCGACGTCAGTTTCAGCGACATGGTTCATCGCGTCCCCTTCCGGGCAAACAATCCCTGCGGCTTCAAGGTCAGGATCACGATCATGAGCGCGTAGACGATGAAGGCCCCCAGCTTGGGCGCGTAGTACTTGCCGAACACGTCGGCCACGCCCAGCAGCAGCGCGGCAAGCAGCGGGCCGGTGATGGTCGTCGTGCCGCCAACCGAGACGACGATCAGAAAATAGATCATGAACTTGAGCGGGAAGCCTGGATCCAGGCCGAGCACCTCGGCGCCGAGCGCACCGCCCAGGCCGGCAAGCCCGGAGCCGACCGCGAAGGTCAAGAGGAAAATCCGGTTCACATTGAGGCCCAGGCCGCTTGCGACGCGAGGATCATCGACCGAGGCCCGCAGGCGGCTGCCGAACCGCGTGCGCGACAGCACCCATTGCAGCAGCAAGGTCAGCACCAGGCAGATCGCGACGATCAGCAGGCGGTACTTGCCGATGCCGATGCCGGGCAGGTCGAAGCGGCCGCGCAGGTAGTCGGGAAGCTGCACGATCTGCTGCATCGAGCCGACGAAGTAGTCGACGCCGGCCCCGGCCATGAACACCAGGCCGATGGAGAACAGAACCTGGTCCAGATGCGGCTTGCTGTACAACGGCCGGTACAGCGTGCGCTCCAGCACCGCGCCCGCTGCGGCCGCAACGAGAAAGGCCGCCGGCAGCGTCGCGAAGAAAGGCCAGCCCGCGCGCTGCATCAGCAGCACCGTGGTATAGCCGCCGGCCATTGCGAACGCGCCGTGAGCGAGGTTGATGAAGTTCATCAAGCCGAGCGTCACGGCCAGCCCGACCGCCAGCACGAACAGCAGCATGCCGTAGGCAATCCCGTCGAACAGCAGGGTCAACATCGGTTCATCCCTTGACCTTGCCCGGATCCTTCACGCTCTTGATCACGTCGAACTCGATGTTCCACAACTGCCCGTCTTTGCGTTCGACGCGGCGGATGTAGATGTCCTGCACCGGCTCGCGTGTCTGGGGGTCGATGAGCAAAGGCCCGCGCGGGCTTTCGAACGACTGCCCCTTCATCGCGGCCAGCAGGGCATCGCCGCCGGCCGCGCCCTTGGTCGCGCCGAGGGCGTTGTAGATCAGGCGCATGCCATCCCAGCCCGCCACCGCCATGAAGTTCGGGCGGAACTTGTTGGCCGCCTCGAAATCGGCAACGAACTTCTTGTTCATGGGCGAGGGATGCGCGGCCGAATAATGGTGCGAATTGACGACGCCCAGCGCCACGTCGCCCATGTCGTTGAGCTGATCGTCGTCGGTCACGTCGCCGGTCGAAATGAGCTTGATGCCCGCCTTGTCCAGCCCGCGTTCGGCGAACTGCTTCATGAAGGCCGCACCCTGCCCTGAAGGCAGGAACACGAACAGCGCATCGGGCTGCGCATCCCGGATGCGCTGCAGGAAGGGCGCGAAGTCGGGGCTGCGCAACGGCGTACGAATGTCCGCCACGATCTGTCCACCATTGGCCTGGAACTGGCTCTTGAAGTACTTCTCGGCATCGAGCCCGGGACCATAGTCCGCCACCAGCGTGGCCACCTTCTTGATCTTGTTCTTGGCTGCCCATTGCGCCATTGGCACAGTAGCTTGCGGCAAGGTGAAACTGGTGCGCACGATGTAGGGGGATTGCTCGGTAATCACCGCAGTGGCCGCCGCCGTCACGACCATCGGCGTCTTGCTCTGCGTGGCGATGGACGCGGTGGCCAGTGCCAGCGGTGTGAGCCCGAAGCCGGCAAGCACATCGACCTTCTCGTTGACCACCAGCTCCTGCGCGATGCGCCGCGTGGAGTCGGCCACCCCGGCATCGTCCTTCACGATCAGCTCGATCTTGCGCCCGGCGACGGTATCGCCGTTCTCCTTCACGAAGAGCTTGGCCGCCGCCTCGATCTGCCGCCCGGTCGACGCTGACTGCCCGGTCATCGGAAGGATGAATGCGATCTTGAAAGGTTTGCCGTCGGCCGGCAGAACCGGCAGGCTGCCCGCAAGCAGGCCGGCGCTGATCAGGGCCTGAAGCATGAGCCGCTTGTTCATGTGACTTCTCCTGTTGCGGATCGATGTTGTTGAAAGGTCAAACGATTCTGCTGCGCGACACGCTCGCACGCTACCCGGGTTCGCCACCAGTTCGCACCTTGCACCAAGGCGACGCGGGGCATGCATACTTTGCGAGCAAGAGGCAGGCAATGGGGAAACCCGCAGCGGTCGCAAGAACCTGCCAGAAGAGATTTCAGGAGGACACGAGGGACTTCAACGGAGACCACGATGAGCGCGCGCACCACCCCACCGTTCCGCGCCGACCATGTCGGCAGCTTCCTGCGTCCCCAATACCTGCTGGAGGCGCGCGAGCAGGCCGCCAAGGGCGAGATCAGCCACGAGCAGCTGCGCGCGGGCGAGGACAAGGCCATCACTGAAATCGTGCAGTTCCAGCGCGACTGCGGGCTCAAGAGCATCACCGACGGGGAGTTCCGCCGCACTTATTTCCACATCGACTTCCTGGAGCAACTGGGCGGCGTGAAGACCGACATTCCGGTCACCATCCGCAAGCCCGACGGAACCGAGGAGCTGGCGCCCCCGGTGATGCGCGTGATCGACAAGGTCCGCCATGTGAAGGACATCCAGCGTGCGGACTTCGAATATCTGAAATCGCAGATCGCCACGCATGCGCCGCGCTGCACAGCCAAGGTCACCATTCCCTCGCCGACGATGCTTCACTTCCGCGGTGGTCGTGCCGGCATCAGCCGGGACGCCTACCCGGAACTCGACCCGACGTTCTATGACGACGTGGCCGACGCCTATGGCGAGGAACTCCGATCGTTGTTCGACGCCGGATGCCGGTACGTCCAGCTGGACGACACCAACATGGCCTACCTGTGCGACGAGAAGATGCGTGAGGCAGCGCGCCAGCGTGGCGACGATCCCACCGAGCTGCCCCACCGTTATGCAGCGTTCATCAACAAGGTCGTCGCGCGCAAGCCGGAGGGCATGACGCTGTGCATGCACCTGTGCCGCGGCAACTTCAAGAGCACCTTCGCGGCACAGGGCAACTACGAGCCGGTGGCCGAGGCGCTGCTGGCCGAGATGAAACTCGACGCGTACTTCATGGAGTACGACGACGACCGCTCAGGGGACTTCCGACCGCTGCGCTACCTGCCCAAGGACAAGATCGTCGTCCTGGGTCTTGTCACGACGAAGTTCGGCGAGCTGGAGAACAAGGACGTACTGAAGCGCCGGATCGACGAGGCCTCGCGCTATGCACCGATCGAGCAGCTGGCCCTGAGCCCGCAGTGCGGCTTCTCCAGCACAGTGCACGGCAACAAGATCGCCGTGGAGGACCAGCGCAACAAGCTGAGGCTGGTGGTGGAGGTCGCCGAGGAGGTCTGGGGCGGAGTCTGAGCGCCGCTGCGTACCGGACAGTCGCAGCCGCTACAGGTCCAGCACATAGACATCGGCAAGGACCCGCTCCTCCGCACCGTGGCCACGAAGTGCCTGGTCCCACTCGGGGCCGGCCGCGCCTCGTGAAGGTTCGAGGCCGGATGTCATGACCGCGACCTCTTCCGAGCCGGCATCGAACTCGGCGACAAGGCGCCGTTCGGCATCGAGCAGGCGGGCGATTGTCGAGCCACCCGCGTCGATGATGACCATGTACTTGGCAGGTTTCTGCATGCGAGGAGCGTAGCACCGGCCGCCGAGTTCAGCGAGCGGGGTATTGGGTCGGTCCTTTCTTCAATCCGGTCGCTGCACATGGGGCAACACTGCTGCCCGCCGCATGTTCCCGCTGCTTGCCACTGCCGGGCGCGATGCCTCCACGTCCGGATCGGATGACCATGCGAGCCTCAGGCCCGGAACGTAAGTGCTGCACTCCTCCTTCAAAGGGATCGTTCCAAACGCGGCGGAGATGTCGCTCATGTGCGTCGCGCAGGCATAGACGAGCACATCGCCATGCCGGCAGCGCTCGAGCCCGAGCCTCAATGCCTCCCGCATGTCGAGCACGACTTCGAACGGCCTCCCGCTCGCGGACGCACCTTCGCGCAGAACGCGCACCGTGTCGCCCAAAGGTCGTCCGCGATCCTCGTCGAGCTCGTAGAAGATGGTCTCGTCGAAACCCTCGGCGCAGAAGCGGCCGATCTCGCGAAGTTCCGCGTCGCGTCGATCGCCAGGGGCCGAGACGACACCGACGAGCCGGCCAGCTCCCAAGGTGCGGCAGGTGTCCAGCAGGCAGCGGTACGCCGCGAGGTTGTGGGCATAGTCGACCACCAGCTTCACATCGTGCAGCTGGTACGTATTCATCCGCAGCGGGTTCGCCTCACTGGAGCAGGCGAACCGTACCAGCCCACGGGCGATTGTCTGCAGCGGCACCTTCATCGCCACGAGCGCAGCGACGGCTGCCAGCGCATTCGCAATGTTGTGCCGGGCGCGGCCGCCGAAGGTGAACGGAAGACGGTCGGCGCGCACCACCGCACGAGCGTCATCGCGCCCCACGAGCACGATCGCCCCGTCTCGCAGCACCACCGCGCGCCCGCCCTCGGCAAGGTGAGACGTGACCACCGGGTGATGCAGGTCGAAAGCAAAGTAGACGACCTCGCCGCCCGCGCGGGCATTGGCGGCCATTGCCACGCAACGCTCGTCCTCGGCGTTGAGCACGAGGGCCTTGCGCGCCACATCGGCCACCACGGCCTTCACCTCGGCCAACTCGTCGAGCGTCTCGATGCCGTCCTGCCCGAGGTGGTCGGCGCTGATGTTGAGAACCACCGACACGTCGCAGCGGTCGTATGCAAGGCCCCGCTTGAGGATGCCGCCGCGTGCCGTCTCCAGCACCGCCGCATCCACGTCCGGATCGGTGAGCAGCGACCGTGCCGACCAGTAGCCCGTGCAGTCGCCTTCCATCACGCGCCGGCCATCGACGAACACGCCCTCGGTCGTCGTGTAGCCGGTGCGCCATCCGTGGGCGCGCAGGACTTCGGCGATCGCCAGCGTGGTCGTGGTCTTGCCGTTGGTGCCGGTCACGCCTATCACCGGGATGCGCCCGTCGTCCCCTGGCGGAAAGAGGCCATCGACGATCGCCGCGCCCGCACGCCGCTGCACGCCTTCGGAAGGATGCTCGTGCATACGGATGCCCGGGGCGGCGTTGACCTCGATGATCGCGCCCTCCTGCTCTTGCAACGGCCGGTCGATGTCACGGCAAACCAGGTCGATGCCGGCGACATCGAGACCGATGCGCCGCGCGGCGCGCACGCAAAGCGCGGCTGTGTCGGGATGAAGGATGTCGGTCACGTCCTGTGCGGTGCCGCCGGTCGAGAGGTTGGCGTTGCCGCGCAGGGTGACGCAACGGCCTTCCTCAAGCACGGTTTCCTCGGCCAGTCCCTGCGCGGCAAGGCACTCCGCCGCCGCTGCGTCGAGCGGGATGCGCGTGAGCGCGGCCTCATGCCCGACGCCGCGACGCGGGTCCGTGTTTTCGCGGTCCACCAGCTCGCGCACGCTGTGCACACCATCGGCGATCACCATGGGAGGAAGGCGTCGAGAGGCCGCCACGATCCGGTCATTGACGACCAGCACCCGATGGTCGCGCCCCGCAACGTGCTGCTCGACGATGACCTTCGACGCATGACAGCAGGCGCGCTCGAACGCCGTCTTCATTTCCTCGGGCGTGCGAATCGCCGTCGTCACGCCCTTGCCCTGGTTGCCGTCCAGCGGCTTCACCGTTGCGGGCGCGCCGATGTCCTGCAACGCCTGCAGCGCGTCGTCGAGTGTGCTGACCACATGGCCGCGGGGTACGGGAATGCCGGCCGCCGAGAGCAGCTGTTTGGTCAGCTCCTTGTCGCTCGCGATCTCAACGGCGATGAATGAGCTGGCGCCAGTGACAGTGGCCTGCACTCGCCGTTGCCGCGCGCCCCAGCCCAACTGGAACAGGCTTTCATCCTCGCTCAGACGCAAGGTCGGGATGCCGCGTGCGGTCGCGGCGTCGACGATCGCCTGCGTGCTCGGTCCGAGTCCATGGCGGCAGGTCCATGCCTTCAAGCCCGCAAGCATGCCCGCGACGTCGTATGGCTCGCGACGGGCTGCCGCATGCACGATCTCCACCGCGTGCGTCAGCGCCTGCTCGGCGAGTCCTTCGTAGCGGTACCCCGCGACGATCCGGTAGTGGCGGGGTCGGCCCCGGATCATGCGAGTCTTGCCGAAACGGACCTCCGGACCCGCGAGCGACTGAAGCTCCAGCATCACATGCTCGGTGATGTGGCCCATGTACGTGCCCTCGCGCAAGCGCTCGACGAAGCCCCCGGGATAACCCGGTGAACAATGGTGCTCGTGCAGTGTCGGCAACATCGCCAGCAGGCGGTCGGTGAACTCCTCGATCTCGTGCGAGCCGATTTCATCCAGCTCCTGCAGATCGATCACGGCGAGCATGCAGGGCTTGCGCGCGTGCAGATTGGGGCCACGCAGGAAGCGCGTCTCGACGATCTTCATGACAAGTGAGCTCCCTGGCTCGTGAGAATGGAAACGATGTCGCGCAGTGGATCGGGCGCGCGGCGCGATTTGCGCGTCGGCATCTGGTCCTCGCAGCGGTAGCGCGCCCCGGGCGGCAGCAGGTGCAGCTTCACGTCGATGAGTTCCAGCCGCTGGCGCCCCTGGCTTGACAGGAAGTTCGACGACATCTGCCGGCCGTCGATCAGCGTCACGGCGCCGTCGCCGACCACCTCGATGCCCCCGCCCGGCTCGACGATGAGCGCGGTGTCCTCGTCAATTCCGATGCCCAGGAGCGAGGGGTTGTGGGCCACCACCGTGAGCAGCCGGCCGAGCCGCTTGCGCTCCGAAAAGTGCTGGTCGATGACCACACGCTGGACGAAGCCCAGGCCGGCGGCCAGCGGCGGCGAATCCTGTGTCGCGCCGTCGTCCAGGCCGGGCACGAGCATGTAGTCCGACAGCGCGGAAGCACCTGCGCTGGTGCCGCCAAGGCACACGCCGCGCTCACGGAAAGCCCGTCGCATCGCCTCGGCCACGGCGCTTCCGCCCAGCGCGGCCACCAGCCGCTTCTGGTCGCTGCCCGTCATGAAGATGCCATCGGCCTCCAGCACCTGCCGCACCGCCGCCCCGTCGTTGGCGGCTTCGCGCGAGCACAGGTCGATCATCTGCCGGCGCTTGACGCCCAGGTCGCCGAAAGCACGGTCATACGCCTCCCATGCATGCTCCGGATCGCCGTTCCCGGCAGTCACGAGCACGATCGCCGGGTCGGACAGACCAAGCAGCTCCACGAAGCGCCCGAGTACCAGCTTGTCGTCGGTCCGGTCTTCGGCGCCCCCGATGATCACGAGGTGTCCGGGCCGGGACTCGCCCGTCGCGTCCTGAGACATGCAATGCCTTGAAGAACGATCTCGGGACTGCGACGGCAATGCCCGTACCCGGCGACCGAGCCCTCAGGATCCGGCCGCCGGAGGCGACGGAAAGAGCCGCTCGGTGAGCGAGCGCCGGTCCAGCTGCAGCAGATCCTTGTCGATCTCGTCGATCACAGCCTGCTCCACCTGCGCGTCGAGCACCTTGCGCAGGCGGCCGAGGAACTTCGGCGCGGCCGCAATGCGCAGCTGCGAGTAGCGATGCTGCCGCTGCGCCTCGGCCAGCCGTTCCGCGACGCGCCGCGCAAACCGCTCGGCCTCGTGGTCGAGCTTCTCCTCACCCGCCGATGAAGTGGCATTGCCACCCATGCGCAAGTCGCTGCCGCCACGGCGACCGAAGGCATCACGCCGCAGGTCGGCGTTATCGGCACGCGCTGCCGCGTCGGTCAGTTCCTCCACTTCCTCCAGGTCCTGCCCCGGCTCGCGCCGCTCCAGAATCTGGGCGCGGCCCTCATCAGCCAACACGATCCACATCGGCTCCATCGCTTGCTCCTGCTTTTGGGTGGATTGATCCGGCCTCCCTCTCCCACACTT
>DASTGE010000204.1:0-5310 GCA_035719405.1 Burkholderiaceae bacterium | reverse complement strand
TCGATGGTCGTAGCGCACCCCCGTGTCCAGCACGCCGACGACGACATTGGCCGAGGCCGTCGTGATATTGGGGATATCCCACGCGGTCTGCGCGTCGATGCTCGCTTTCACATCCCCCGACGGCGGCTTGAGATACCACTGGCCGACATCGGGCCCGGTCCCCGGGGGCCCCGCGGTGTAGATCGGATCGTTGGGCACGACGAGTTTGTGGCGGCGTTCATCGACGACGGCGTATTCGACATCGCTGTCGGCTGAAAGCTGGCGTGCGAGTTCGGCCGAGGTGATGCCGTCCGCCATCACGACCTGGGCTCGATCATCGACAACGCGGCCGGCGCGCAGGGCGATACCGTGGCGTTGGCCGATGCCTTCGGCGCGACGCTGCATGGCCTCGGCCACCGCACTCTCGCCGCCAGGCACCGCCAAGGGGCCCGCGGAGAGGATGCCGCGCCGCAGAGCCGAGGCATCAGCCTTGAACTTCACGATCACGCGAGCAGGACCGGACACGCCGGTCGGCGATGCCGTTGTTGTGGGGCCGCCGTCAACAGCCCAGCCAGCGGGCAATACAACAGCGAGCGCGAGAGCCGCGAGCCAGCGGCGGAGGATAGAGGGATGATTCATTGGCGCGTTTCAGCCGTAGGTGTGCTTGGAATGCGGCGCACCTCATCGCGCCGCAACTCGAGGAAAAGGCTGCGCTGCGCGGCCAGCTTCATGCTCGCACGCTTGCAGCTCGAGCGGTCAGGGCATAGCAAGGTGATCGCGTACCAGTGAGGCGCAATTGTGCTGACGTCGGGTTCGACGGGGACGCCCGCGATCTGCGAGGCGCGCTCGGCGAGCTGGGCAAGATCCGTCCAGTCCTCGGCCGTGCGGACTTGCAGCCGCCATCTCAAAGGGTTCGACGGCGAGGATGGTGCCGCGCACCCGGAGGCTGCCGCGAGCAAGGCCGAGACGAGGACGGCTTGCATGAATCGGGAAGCAGGTGCGGCCATGGTTCAAGTCAGTGTAAGTCGCGACGCGACGATTCGCCGCATTCGGCAAACATCGTTCCCTCGTCGCTTGTCACGATTGGAAAGCTGGCGTTTCAACTCGCAATGCAGAAACAGACATCGGTCAAGCGCCAAGGCCCGCACGATGGCGGGCCTTGGACCGAAGCGACAGGATGACGACTACTTGCCCGCCACCACCTTCACCATCTCGAGCACCTTGTTCGAGTAGCCCCACTCGTTGTCGTACCACGCCACCACCTTGACGAAGGTCTTGTCCAGCGCGATACCGGCTTCGGCATCAAACACAGAGGTGCACGGCTCGCCGCGGAAATCGGTGGCAACGACCTTGTCGTCCGTGTAGGCCAGGACGCCCTTGAGCGCGCCATGCGACTGCGCCTTCATCTCCGCGCAAATCTCGTCGTAGGTGGCCTCGTTGTTCAGCTCCACCGTCAGGTCAACCACCGACACATCCGATGTCGGCACGCGGAAGGCCATGCCGGTCAGCTTTTTGTTGAGCTCGGGGATCACCACACCCACCGCCTTGGCCGCGCCCGTAGACGAAGGGATGATGTTCTCGAGGATGCCTCGGCCGCCCCGCCAGTCCTTGTTGCTCGGGCCATCGACCGTTTTCTGCGTCGCGGTCGTGGCGTGCACGGTCGTCATCAAGCCGCGCTTGATGCCCCACTTGTCGTGCAACACCTTCGCCAGGGGCGCCAGGCAGTTGGTGGTGCACGAAGCGTTGGAGACGATCGCCTGACCGGCATAGGTCTTGTCGTTGACGCCGAAGACGAACATCGGGGTATCGTCCTTCGAGGGAGCCGACATGATGACCTTCTTCGCGCCGGCGGAAAGGTGCTTGCTCGCGGTTTCCTTGGTGAGGAACAGGCCAGTGGATTCGACCACGACGTCGGCACCGACTTCGTTCCACTTGAGTTCGGCCGGGTCCTTGACCGCGGTCAACCGGATGCGCTTGCCGTTGACGATGAGGGTCGAACCTTCGACCGCGATCTCGCCCTTGAAGCGGCCATGCACGCTGTCGTACTGCAGCATGTAGGCCAGGTAGTCGGGCTCGAGCAGGTCGTTGATGGCGACCACCTCGATGTCGTTCGAAAAGTTCTGCACTGCCGCGCGGAACACCATGCGGCCGATCCGGCCGAATCCGTTGATGCCAATCTTGATCGCCATGACAGTTTCTCCAAGGGTGAGGGATGCGTTGCTTGCCGTTTGCGAGGTTTGCGCCGTTTGCCGATCGGTTGCCGGTCACTTGCCGACCACCTGCCGCACGGTCGCCGCCACGTTCTCCGCTGTGAAGTGGAAGTGCTTGAACAGGACGTTGGCCGGTGCGGACTCGCCGTAAGTGTCGATGCCGACCACGGCCGCGCAGCCATACTTCCACCAGAAGTCCGTGACCCCAGCCTCGATCGCGATGCGCGGCAGCCCCGACGGAAGCACCGTGGCCTTGTAGCCTTCCGGCTGGCGATCGAAGGTGGTCGTCGAGGGCATCGACACCACGCGCACCGCAATGCCGGCCAGCGCGAGCTGCGCCTGGGCGTGAAGGGCCAATTGCACCTCTGAGCCGGTGGCGATGAGCACCGCCTGCGGCTTCTTCTGCAGCCCCACCTCGGACGGCTCGGCCAGGACGTAGGCGCCCTTGCCGATGTCGCCAAGCGCTGCCTTCGGCGGATACGGCAGGTTCTGGCGCGACAGCAGCAGCGCGGTGGGTCGATCCCGGTTGGCCAGCGCCGATTGCCAGGCAATGGCCGTTTCGGCGCTGTCGGCCGGACGCCAGACGTCGAGGTGGGGAATGAGCCGCAGCGAAGCGGCATGCTCGATGCTCTGGTGGGTCGGCCCGTCTTCGCCCAGGCCGATGGAATCATGCGTGAAGACGTGGATGACGCGCGTCTTCATCAGCGCCGCCATGCGAATGGCGTTGCGGCTGTAGTCGCTGAAGGTGAGGAACGTGCCGCCGTAGGGGATGTAGCCGCCGTGCAGCGCAATGCCGTTCATGATCGCGGCCATGCCGAACTCGCGCACACCGTAGTTGATGTGGCGGCCGTTGTTGGGCTGGCCGTACTCGTCGAAGCGAAGCGGCGCGGTCGACGAGGTGTTGGTGAGGTTGGAGCCGGTCAGGTCTGCCGATCCACCGAGCATCTCGGGCAGCGCGCGGGTGAAATGCTCCAGCGCGAGTTGGCTCGCCTTGCGCGTGGCGATCGTCTCTGCCTTGTCGTGCGCCTGCGCCGCCGCGTCCTCGGCAACGGGGGCGAAGCACGACGGCAGTTCGCCCTTCATGCGGCGTTCGAACTCGGAGGCCTCATGCGGATACGCCGTCCGGTAGGCGGCGAAGCGTTCGTTCCAGGCGCCTTCGGCCTCGGCGCCGGTGCTGCGCGCGTCCCACGCCGTATATGCCTCCTGCGGGATCTCGAAGGGCCCATGGCCCCAGGCCAACGCCTCCCGTGTGAGGCGGATCTCCTCATGGCCGAGCGCCTCGCCATGTGCCTTGGCGGTGCCTCCCCGGTTGGGAGCCCCCTTGCCGATGGTCGTCTTGCAGATCACGATGCTCGGCCGCGTCTGCGAGTCGCGCGCCTGCCTGATGGCCATGTCGACCGCTTCGGCATCGTGGCCGTCGATCGGGCCGATCACGCTCCAGCGATAGGCCTCGAAGCGCCTGGCAACGTCGTCGACGTACCAGGGCGCCACCTGGCCGTCGATCGAGATGCCGTTGTCGTCGTACACCGCGATCAGCTTGTTGAGCTTCCAGGCGCCCGCCAGCGCGCACGCCTCATGGCTGATACCTTCCATCAGGCAGCCATCGCCCATGAAGACGTAGGTGTGGTGGTCGACGATGCGATGCTCGGGACGGTTGAATTCCGCGGCCAGCAGCTTCTCGGCGAGCGCCATGCCCACCGCGTTGGCCAGACCCTGGCCGAGCGGACCCGTCGTCGTTTCCACGCCGGGCGTGATGCCGTATTCGGGATGTCCGGGGGTCTTGCTGTGCAGTTGGCGGAAGTTGCGCAGTTCCTGCAGCGGCAGGTCGTAGCCGGTGAGGTGCAGCAGCGCGTAAATCAGCATCGAACCGTGGCCGTTGGAGAGCACGAAGCGGTCACGGTCGAGCCACTTGGGGTTGGCGGGGTTGTGCCTCAGATGCCGGCCCCACAGCGCCACGGCGATCTCCGACATGCCCATCGGCGCGCCCGGGTGGCCGGAATTGGCTTGCTGCACGGCGTCCATGGCCAGGGCGCGAATGGCATTCGCCATGAGGGCAGTATCGCGAGGGGAAGCAGATGACATGAGCGCGTGCGAAAGGCGAGCCGGGGGAAAGCGGGAATTCTAGGGCGACCGTGAATCGTTTCCCCTTGCGGCGCCAAGCGGAGCCGGGACGCTCGGCTTCGGAGTTGGCCCGCGAACTCGGTGCCGGCGCGGCCGGCGGCCTCTCACCGCAGATGGATTGAACTCACGCCGAGCAGGCCGATCAGCCCGATGGCGATGAGGTAGATCGCGACAATGACGTTGAGCAGCTTGGGCATCACCAGGATGAGGATGCCCGCGACGAGGGAGATCAGCGGGGCAAGCGTGAAGTGGATGTGCATCGCAGGATGACAGGGAACAAAGAGCCGTCGCATCGTAAGGGAACGTCTGCCGGCAAGGAGCGACCCGCGATTCCGTGACCGGGAAGTGACAGAGCCTGCGAAAGATTGAGCTGAAGCAGCAAGGGCACTTCGACGCCGGCCCCGCCGTCCCGGGATAATCGCCGGCCATGCAAGGGCTGCACCTGACTGCCGACCTGAGCGGCTGCCACGGCCAACGGGTATCGTTGACCGATCCGCAGGCGTTGCGCGAGCTGTGCGTTGCACACGTCACGGCCGCGGGCCTGCAGCCGGTGGCCGAGCTGTTCCATCGCTTCGAAGCGAGCGGTGCCGGCGTCACCGGCGTCGTGCTGCTGGCCGAATCGCATCTGGCGCTGCACACATGGCCCGAGTTGAAGGCAGTGACGCTGGATGCCTACGTCTGCAACTTCGGCGGCGACAACAGCGCCAAGGCTCATGCGCTCATCGAGGCGCTGGTCGACGCCTTCGAGCCGGAGCACGTCGACCGCCAGCGGTTGGAGCGCGGCCGATGAAGGCGCTGATCCTCGCGGCAGGGCGCGGCGATCGCATGCGACCGCTGTCCGACACCTGCCCCAAGCCGTTGCTGAAGGTGCACGGCAAGCCGATGATCGAATGGCATCTCGAAGCGCTGGCGCGCGCCGGGGTGCGGGAGGTGGTGATCAACACGGCATGGCTGGAGGAGCAGTTCCCCGCGCTGCTCGGCGACGGCTCGCGCTTCGGCC
>DASTGE010000203.1:0-7984 GCA_035719405.1 Burkholderiaceae bacterium | reverse complement strand
CTGCACAGTCGTCAGGGCGTCCACGCTGCGGTGTTTTCGCAGCCGGCCTATTTCTACTTCATGCAGAAGGAGGGCCTGAAGCCGGAGCAGTTCGGCCCCATGCTGTACCTCGAGCGGAACAAGGAGCAGTGGATGTTCGTGCGCAGAGGGATGCCCGATCCTGTGAAGGCCAAGCTGAAAGAGGTCATCGACAGGATGCGCAATGAGGGAGTCTACGAGTCCATTCTTCGCAAGTACGGCACACCCGTGGCGTGAGCGTGCTCAGAGGATGTAGCGCGACAAGTCGTCGTTCTTCGCCAGCTCGCCGAGCTTGGCGTTCACAGCCCCGGCATCCAGTACCACCGTCTGGCCGGAGAGTTTCGGCGCGTCGAAGCTCACCTCGTCGAGCAGGCGCTCCATCACCGTCGCGAGGCGTCGCGCGCCGATGTTCTCGGTGCGCTCGTTCACCTCGTACGCGATCTGTGCCAGCCTCCGCAGGCTTTCGGGAGCGAACTCCAGCGTCACGCCCTCGGTGGCCAGCAAGGCCTGGTATTGCTTGACCAGGCTCGCGTGAGTGGAGGTGAGGATGGCCTCGAAGTCGTCGACGCTCAACGAGCCGAGTTCGACGCGGATCGGAAAGCGACCCTGGAGTTCGGGAATCAGGTCGCTCGGCTTGGAAAGGTGAAAGGCGCCGGAGGCGATGAACAGGATGTGGTCCGTCTTGACGATGCCGTATTTGGTGTTGACGCTCGTGCCCTCCACAAGCGGCAGGAGGTCTCTCTGCACGCCCTGGCGTGAAACGTCCGCGCCGCCCACCTCGCTGCGTGAAGCCACCTTGTCGATCTCGTCGATGAACACGATGCCGTTCTGCTCCGCGTTGTGCATGGCGGCGGTGCGGATCTCGTCCTCGTTGACCAGCTTGGCCGCCTCCTCGTCGATGAGCAGTCGGGTCGCCTCCGAAATCTTCATCTTGCGAAGCTTGCGGCGCCCGCCGCCGATCTGCGAGAACAGGCCCTTGAGCTGCTCGGCCATCTCTTCCATGCCCGCGGGGCCCATGACCTCCAGCGCGGGCTTGGGGTCCGCAATCTCGAGCTCGATCTCCTTGTCGTTCATTGCGCCTTCGCGCAGACGCTTGCGCATCACCTGCCGCGCGGTGTTGTCGCTGCCTGCCTCCGGCGAGAAGCCGAAGTCCGAGCGGGGCGGGGGCACGAGGACATCGAGGATGCGCTCCTCCGCCGCGTCCTCGGCGCGCGAACGCATCCTGCGCATCTGCACCTCCCGCTCCTGCTTGACGGCGACGTCGACGAGATCGCGCACGATGGTGTCCACGTCTTTTCCGACATAGCCGACTTCGGTGAACTTTGTTGCCTCCACCTTGACGAAAGGCGCGTCGGCCAGTCGGGCGAGCCGGCGGGCGATCTCGGTCTTGCCGACGCCGGTCGGGCCGATCATCAGGATGTTCTTCGGGGTGATCTCCGGCCGCAGCTTCTCGTCGACCTGCAGCCGGCGCCAGCGGTTGCGCAGCGCGATCGCCACCGCGCGCTTGGCGTCGTTCTGACCGACGATGTGCCGGTCGAGCTCGGAGACGATCTCCTGCGGGGTCATCGTGCTCATGGTGTCGCGGCGAACCACTCCGTTCAGAGCGTTTCGACCGTATGGTTCTGGTTGGTGTAGATGCAAAGGTCGCCGGCGATCGCCAGGGACTGCTTGACGATGTCGGCGGGCGGAAGATCGGTGTGCTGAAGCAGGGCACGCGCCGCGGCCTGCGCGTAGGCGCCGCCCGAACCGATGGCGATGATGCCGTGTTCGGGCTCCAGCACGTCACCGTTGCCGGTAATGATGAGCGAGGCGTCCTTGTCTGCAACTGCGAGCATGGCCTCCAGCCGGCGCAGGACGCGGTCGGTGCGCCAGTCCTTCGTCAGCTCGATGGCCGAGCGCACGAGATGCCCCTGGTGCTTCTCGAGCTTGGCTTCGAAGCGCTCGAACAAGGTGAAGGCATCGGCAGTCGCGCCGGCGAAGCCCGCGAGCACGCGCTCGTGATAGATCTTGCGGACCTTGCGAGCGGTTGCCTTGACGACCACGTTGCCGAGTGTCACCTGCCCGTCGCCGCCCAAGGAGACTGACTGGCCGCGACGGACGCTGACGATGGTGGTGCCGTGAAAAGGTTCCATGAGGACGATGTTCGTGGTCGGACAGGCAGGCGGAATGAATCCCGGACGCGAGGTTCTTCAGCCGCACCGCGAGGAATTCAGACGATGCTCACGCGAACCCTTGCGTGCTCGTTGATGCCCATCGCACTGAAGAACAACGCCACGAGCCGGTGGGCGTCGTTGAATCTGACCGTGCGATTCTCGCCGCGCCTGGCAAGCACCCAGTTCAACAGGTCGCCGGCGGCGATGAAGTCGACGCGGATGAGTCGCGCGCACGATACGTCGATCTCGGGTGCAACGCCCAGCTCGTGGTCGAGCCGGCCGAGGGTCGCGCCGATGTCACCCACGAGTTGTCCCGACAGCTCCACCCGTGCCGAGCGCACCACGCCTTCGGCATCCTCGTTGAGGGAGGTGTCGAGGAAGCCGGTGGTCGCCTCGCCGATCGTCCCCACGATGGAAGGCGCGACCGTGTTATGGCTGCTGTCGGCAATCCGCACCTTGCACTGCGAGCGCTCCCACTGTGGAGGAGACACCTCGTAGGTGACACAGTAGTCGATGGCGGCTTCGTCGAATTGGTCCGGACGGTTCGCGATGCGGAGGGCTTCCAGTCGCGCCGTCCAGTAGACGGGATCCGCGTCGCGCACGCCCGTCGGTGCCGCATCCTGCAGCACCTGGAAGAACGTGTTGCCGGACAGCCAGCGCATTTCAAGGGGCTCGTGCGCCCACTGCCGGAAGAGCTGGATCAGCTGGCTCGCCGCCTCCGGCTCGACATGGCGCAGGCGACTGAAGTCGAACACCCAGGGCAGCGGCATCTGCAGCGCCAGCGAGCGCAGCTGCGCGACGGCGTCGGTATCGAGCACTTCCGGGGCGCTCCATCCCACTTCGGTGCTGGCGCGCCCCACCGCCGAGGTCGCTGCACGCTCCTCGTTCGCTGCCTGCTCGGCCACGAGCCGTGGCATCGAGAACCACTGCGGCGACGACAGGCCGAAGCGCTGGGCGTATTCGACGGCCAGCGCTTCGAACTTCACCTGCTGCCCGGTGGCCCGGTACAGGTCGAACAGAACGAGCCAGGTCTCGGCATGGTTTGCCCGCGTGCCGCCCACCCCGGTGCGGGAAAGGAGCGACTGCTCGCATTGCTCGAAGTCCGCGTTCGCGAATGCGATGACCGCCTCGTCCAGCTCCGGATCATGCACGGCCTCGCTGACTTCGACGGGAGCCAGCGGCTTCGAGCCAGTCGCCGCCGTCACTGCAGCAGGCGCACCGGGCGGCGGTGCCAGCGGCGGCAAGCCTGCCCCCATCACGGAGGGCGGCGCCGCGGGCGCACGGAAGTCCATGTCCTGTGGCGCCGTCGAGGGCAGGTGCGATTCCAGCGGCATGCGGCCGCTGGTTCGCGCCGCGGGTTCGAGACCGCCGGGTTGGGTCGGCACGTCGTTCAGCAACTGCTGCCGGCGACTGACATGTGTGTCGCCGACCATCTGCTGTTCGATCTCGTCGATCTTGGCTTTGACGCCTGCATCCGCTCGCGCGCCGAAGTCACCGCGCACCTCGGAGTCGTCGAGGCGGGATGCACTCGCCAATGCAGCCAGCTGCTCGCCGGACAGGCCTTCGCGCCTGACCTTGCGCAGCATGTCGAACTCCCGCTTGCGGACGAAGTCGTTGCGCCGTTTGCGCTCGATCATCGCCTTGAGCTCGGACTTTTCCATCTCGAGCTCGCGGTCGGCCTCCTGACGTGAAGTCAGGTCGGTCCAATCGGTGCTTGGATTTGCGACGAAGCGAACGACTCTGCGAAGGAAACTTTCGCCGTCTTTGGGGTCTGGGGGCGGCATCTGGAAGCGGACCTCGGGCGGCAGCCTTTGAACTGTCAGGACTTTAATCGCCGAACATCTTCTGTTTCAGCTCGCGCCGTTGCTGCGCTTCCAGCGACAGCGTCGCGGTGGGGCGCGCGAGCAGGCGACCCAGTCCGATCGGCTCGCCGGTTTCGTCACAAAAGCCATAGTCGCCGGCTTCAATGCGGGCAAGAGATTGAGAGATCTTCTTCAGCAGCTTGCGCTCGCGGTCGCGCGTGCGAAGCTCCAGCGCGTGCTCTTCCTCAATGGTGGCGCGGTCTGCCGGGTCGGGCACGATGGACGTGTCTTCCCTCAGGTGTTCGGTCGTCAAGCCTGCGTTGGACAGCAGGTCATCTTTCAGCGCCTGCAACCGCGCGCGGAAGAAGTCGAGCTGTTTTTCGTTCATGTACTCGGCGTCGGGCATGGCCAGCAGTTCCTCCTCACTGAGGTCGCGGCCGGCCTTGTGCTTCCAGGCGTTGGCGAGCTTCGGATCCGCCTTCGAGGCGGGCTTATGGACGTCAGAGACTTCGTGGATCATTCTGGCGGGAGGCTTGGGTGGGGCGAACCGGTCGGCGAACCGGCTGGCCTCCGGATTCGATGAGGCGGCGTTCTCAGCCGCCCCGGGGGCTTCAGCGACAGCCCCTTGCCGATGCTGCAAGTCCGCATCGCCGTGCATTTGCGTGCCGACTGCCATGTCGGCGTGGCTGGACGCACCCTCATCGTGGTCGACGGCGGCGCCGTGCGCCTTGTGCGTGGCCGACTTGGGCTGCGCGTGCGCCTTCTTCGCTGCCGTCTTGCTCGGCGCGGGGGCGCTCTTGGCCGGGGTCTTGCTCACATGGCTCTCCTCGCAGCAGTGCAGTTATATACCTGCGTAAGCGCAGCGTGCGGCGCGTGAGGCCGCCTGTTGGCCTGAAGCCTGTTGGGGCCGGCGGATTGTAGTCACCATGGCGGGGTCGACGGGTGCGTGGCCATTCGCCATTGCGGGCCTGCACGTCAGCTTCTTCACGCAACGGCCGACGGCGCTTGCGACGGCGCCGGCGCGACATGCGGCGAGGCAGATCAGACCAGGCATTGTTCGAGCCCCTGCATGAACACGTCCTTCGGCAGGTCGATGCCGATGAACACCATCTTGCTGCCCTTTTTCTCGCCGGGCGCCCATTTCGGCCCCAGGTCGCTGCCCATCATCTGATGGACGCCCTGAAACACCACCTTCCGATCGATGCCCTTCATGTGCAGCACGCCTTTGTAGCGCAACATCTTCGGCCCGTACACCTGCACCACCGCGCCCAGGAACTCTTCGAGCTTGGCGGGACTGAATGCACGGTCGGCGCGGAAGACGAAGGACTTCACGTCGTCGTCGTGATGGTGGTGATGCGGGTGGTCGCAATGCTCGCCGTGCTCGTGGTCATGAGCATGGTCGTGGTCGTGGTGATGATGTTCTTCCTCCGTCTTGAGGAAGTCCGGGTCGATGTCGAGCTTGGTGTTGAGGTTGAAGCCCCGCAGGTCGAACACTTCCGACAGCGCGACTTCGCCGAAGTTGACCTTGCGCTGCGGTGCGCGCGGATTCATGTGCGTCAGCCGGTGCTGCAGGGCGTGCACTGCGTCGTCATCGACCAGGTCGGTCTTGCTGATGAAGATCTGATCGGCAAAGCCCACCTGGCGGCGCGCTTCCTGACGCTCGTCGAGCTGCGTGTCGGCGTGCTTGGCGTCCACCAGGGTCAGGATCGAATCGAGCAGGTAGCTCTCAGCGATCTCGTCGTCCATGAAGAACGTCTGCGCCACCGGGCCAGGGTCGGCCAGGCCGGTTGTTTCGATCACCACCCGCTCGAAATCGAGCTCGCCCTTGCGTCGCCGTACCGCGAGATCGGACAGCGTCGTGCGCAGATCCTCGCGAATCGTGCAGCACACGCAGCCGTTGGACAGTTGGATGATCTGCTCCTGGGTGTCGGCCACGAGGATGTCGCTGTCGATGTTTTCCTCGCCGAACTCGTTCTCAACCACCGCGATCTTCTGCCCGTGAGCCTCGGTCAGCACGCGTTTGAGCAAAGTGGTCTTTCCGCTTCCAAGGAAGCCGGTGAGGATGGTCGCGGGGATAAGGCCTTGTGACATGTTGTTTCCAATTCGGGCGGGCACGCTGCGCAGCAACCCGACCATGTTGGGGCGGCAGACTGTGTTGCAAGCGTCGTACCCTGTCAAGCCGATAGGGTATTCTGGTGGTCCGAAAGACAACCTCGCCTCGCGCGATGTCCGATCCACACCCTGCCCGGTCTCAAAAGGGGGGCGAGAAACACGGCGGCCGACGGCTGTTCGAGCGCCTGGTCGAGCTTCTCTCCCCGGGTCCCGACTCCAAGGAAGAGCTGATGCGCGCGGTCGCCAGCGCGGAGCAACGGGAGCTGATCGAGCCCGAATCGCGCATCATGCTCGAGGGCGTGCTGCGCATGGCCGACCTGACGGCCGGCGACGTGATGGTCGCCGCGCCGCGCATGGACCTGCTCGACATCGACTCCCCGTACGACGAACTCCTGGCGCTGGTCATCGGCACGGGTCATTCGCGCTTTCCCGTGTACCAGCAATCCCGCGACAACATCATCGGGATCCTCCTTGCGAAGGATCTTCTGAAGCTGCAACGGGCGCCGGAGCTGAACCTGCGAACCCTGCTGCGCCCGACCGTCTTCGTGCCCGAGTCGAAGGGGCTGAACGAGCTGCTGCGGGATTTCCGCTCCAACCGCAACCACCTGGCGATCGTGATCGACGAGTTCGGCAACGTCGCGGGGCTCATCACGATCGAGGACGTGCTGGAGGAGATCGTCGGCGAGATCGAGGACGAGTTTGACGAGAAAGACGGCGAGACCGGCATCTTCACCCTGGCCGACGGCACCCATCGGGTTGCAGGTGATACCGACATTGCCGCAGTGAACGAGGCCTTCGACACGGTGTTGCCGAACGACGAGTTCGACACCATCGGCGGGTTGGTCGCGCATGAACTCGGGCGTGTGCCCCGGCGCGGCGAAGCCGTCGAGCTTGACGGCCTGCGCTTCATCGTGATGCTCACGCGCGGGGGCGCGGTGCGCTGGTTCCGCGTGTCGCACATTCCGCCGGACGAGCGCGACGGCGAGCGCGCCGCAGCGTGAGCGGGGTTCAGGCATTGCGCCGCGCGGGTCGCGGCGGGGCGGCCTTGCTCGCCACGCTGGCCGGCCTGCTGCACACCGCCTCGTTCGCACCGGTCGAAGCGTGGTGGCTTGAAATCGCCGCGCTGGCCGCGCTGGCCTTCGCCGCGCGCGACGCCACCCCGCGCCGCGCCGCGTTGCTCGGCTGGCTGTTCGGCAGCGCCTGGCTCGCCAGCGGGCTGTGGTGGATCTTCATCAGCCTGCACCGTTTCGGCGCCATGCCGGCGCCGCTGGCCGCCCTGGCGGTTGCGCTGCTCGGCAGCGGCCTCGGGCTTTACTACGCCGCTGCGCTCGCGCTGTGGGCGCGCTGGCGCGGCCCGTGCGAAAGCCGCACACCCGTGGCGATGGCCGCGGGCTTCGCCGCCTGCTGGCTGCTGGCCGAACTCGCCCGTGGCACGCTGCTGACCGGCTTTCCGTGGATTGCTGGCGGCTACGCCCACACGAGCGGCCCGCTGGCGGCATGGGCGCCGTGGATCGGCGTGTACGGCATCGGGGCGCTCGCGGCGTGGTTCGCAGGAGTACTTGGGGTCGCGCACTGGCGCCGGACGCGGCTGGCCGGGCTGGCCGCATTGGGACCGCTTGCCGCGTTGCTCGTGGGGCTGCTGCTGCCGCATGAATTCACGCGGGACACAGGACGGCTGCTCGTGTCCCTGCTGCAGCCCAACGTCGCCCAGGACCTGAAGTTCGATGGCGGTCACATCGAGGAGGGCTTGCGCTGGCACATGCAGACGCTTGCACGCGCCAGGGGCACACTGGTGCTCGCGCCCGAGTCGTCGATACCGCTGCCGCTCGCGGAGCTGGGTTCTACGCTGGTGCAGGCCCTGCGCGTCCCCTTCGCGGTCGGCGATCGGGCCGCGCTGGT
>DASTGE010000202.1:0-11188 GCA_035719405.1 Burkholderiaceae bacterium | reverse complement strand
TGGGAATGCGCGCGAACTCTGCCTGGGCCTTGAGGTGGTCACCGCCCGCGGGGACGTGTGGAACGGACTGACCGGCTTGCGCAAGGACAACACCGGATACGACCTGCGGGACCTCTTTGTCGGCAGCGAAGGGACGCTCGGAATCATCACTGCGGCAACGCTCAGGCTTTACCCGCAGCCGGCCGCCATACGGACTGCGCTGGCAGCCTGCGATTCGCTCGACGCGTGCGTGAGGCTGCTTGAGATGGCGCAGTCCGTGCTCGGGGCGGGGCTGACGGGCTTCGAGGTCATGGGCCGCTTCGCGCTCGAACTCGTCGCGAAGCGCTTTCCCCAACTGCCGCAGCCCCTGCCCTCCGCGACCTGGACCGTCTTGCTGGATCTGTCGGACAGCGAAAGCGAGGCACATGCACGCACGCTCTTCGAGCGCCTGCTGGAACAGGCACTTGAAGATGGAGTGGTCAACGATGCCGTGGTGGCCGAAAGCATGGCCCAATCGAAAGCGCTGTGGCATCTGCGGGAATCGATCCCGCTCGCTCAGGCCGAGGAAGGGCTGAACATCAAGCACGATATCGCCCTGCCGGTATCGGCGATTCCTGCGTTCGTCCAGCAGACCGACGCAGCGCTGCAGGCGGCCTTTCCCGGTAGCCGGCTGGTGAACTTCGGCCATCTTGGCGATGGCAACCTGCATTACAACGTCCAGGCGCCGCCCTCCGGCTCGGCGACGACTTTCCTCGCGGATCACGAACGCGAGATCAACAAGTTGGTCTACGACGCTGTGCAGTCCTTCGGCGGTTCGTTTTCCGCGGAGCATGGCATTGGCAGCCTGAAGCGCGACGACCTTGCGGAGCGCAAGTCCGAGGTGGCCCTCGGTTTGATGCGGGCGATCAAGCAGGCGCTGGATCCGCAAAACCTGCTAAACCGCGGTCGCGTGATCTGAACGAAAGAGAAGAGCCAGCGCTCGGTGAATTAAGTCCCCGTGATGACCTGCGCCTCGATTCGGGATGGGATGCAAGGCGCAAACCACAGCCATAGTCCAAGCTATGGCGCGGATTTGCAACGCCGCAGACCGCAAGAAGCGAGGATGCGCGGCGCGCGACCCCTGTCGCTACTGCAACGGCTCCTTCAGCACGTCAGGAACCGGAAGGACTCCGATCTCGACCCCTTCATCGATCAGCGCCTCAGCCTCTTCCCGCGATGCCTGGCCGCGAATGCCGCGCGCCTCGCTCTCGCCGTAATGGATGCGCCGGGCTTCCTCGGCAAAACGAGGGCCCACATCTTCAGTATTGGCAAGCACGTGACGTACGGCGCGCATGAAGACGGCGTGGAGATCGGCGTCCGTCGCGGCGGGTGGCGGCGTGGGCGGTGACGGCGACGAGGGCCGTTGCGACTCGGCGACTTGCGCGGATTCGCGCGCACCCGAAAGGTTCAATCTCGGCGCACTGGGCAAACGGCTGATCACCTTATCCGCGCACAACGGGCATTCGAGCATGCCGGAACCGTTCTGCGACCGGTACTCCTCCTCAGAGGCGAACCAGCCCTCGAACCCGTGACCGTTCGAACACCTCAGGTCGAGCACTTTCATGGGTGCGCCCTGTGTCGCACGGCAGGGCGCCGCGATGCATGAATGCGTGCACGACTGGACGCAGCGAGTCTGTAAAGGCTCGTTTCACAATTATCGGCGAGCAACGGGCAATCTTCAGTTCGGGATGGAAGCCTGCCATTGCAAGGGCCACGCCCCAGCGCGCCAGCGATGCAGCCACAGCACGCCGACAAGCGTCTTGGCGTCAGTCAATTCCCCGCGTGCCGCCAGCGCGTCAAGCTCGCGCTCGTCCAGCGGCACGATCTCGAGGTGCTCGCCGTGATCCAGGGCCTGATTCCCGTGGGTCAACCCACGCGCGAACCAGACCTCGATACCTTCGGTCGAATAGGCGCAGGCGTTGTGCATGATGCCCGCCCGTGCCCACTCCGCGGCGCGGTAGCCCGTTTCCTCCGCCAGCTCGCGCATCGCGCAGGTGAAAGTGCTCTCGCCGGGATCGATCTTTCCAGCGGGAAACTCCCACAGCACGCGGCCGATCGGAGTGCGGTACTGCCGCTCGAGAATGACGCGGCCGTCGTCGAGCAGCGGGATCACCATCACGGCCCCGGGGTGCTCGATGTACTCTCGCGTCGCCGTATCGCCGCTGGGCAGACGTACCGTCGCTCGCCGCACGTCCAGGAAGTGGCCCTTGAACAGTTGCTCGGTCTGCAGCCGAATTTCAATGAGATGGTCGTCGTTCAAGTCAGCCATGGCGATGGCGGCGCAGCATGCGCCAGATAAAGCCCGGGAAGGCGAGCGTCAGAAAGAGGCAGGCGAAGGCGGCGTAGAACTCCCAGCCCTGGGGCTGCCGCTGGCCGATGTGCACTTCGAGCGCAAAGCCGATGCCGATCGTCGCCGCTCCCAATATCGCCAGCTCCAGCAGACGCCAGCCGAACGCCTTGTGCGCCGGCTTGGGCCCGACCAGCAGGATGCGCTGGCTCAGGAAGGGCAGGTTGGCCGCGACGAAGGCGATCAGCAGCACGAGCCAGACCGCCGCCCCTTGCTTCATGGCGTTAGGTGGTGAGCGCCTTGACGATGGCGTCGCGGCAGATGGCCATCAGGCCGCCGGGCAGGATGCCGAGCAGCAGCACGGCGGCACCATTGGCAGCCAGCAATGCGCTGAAGCCCGGACGTCCGATGATCGGTGACGTGTCCACGGGATCGTCAAAGTACATCACCTTCACGACCCTCAGATAGTAGAAGGCCGCAATCAGCGACAGCACCACGGCGATCACCGCGAGCCAGATATAGCCCGGGTCGTTGGTGGTGACCAGCGACTGCAGCACGGCCAGCTTGGCGTAGAACCCCACCGTCGGCGGCACACCGGCCAGCGAAAACATGAAGACTGCCATCACGCCGGCCAGCCAGGGGCTGCGCCGCCCGAGCCCTGCCAGATCGCGGATTTCGTCGGCTTCGAAGCCCTGGCGCGCCATGTACATGATGAGCCCGAAGGTGCCGAGCGTGGTCAGCACGTAGGTGACGATGTAGAACATCGCCGAGCTGTAGCCGTTGGCGGCCGACAGCGTGTTCACCGACACGACGGTGGGCGTGAGGCCGAGCAGCATGAAGCCCATCTGGCCGATGGTCGAGTAGGCCAGGAGGCGCTTCAGGTTGCTCTGCGCAATGGCGGCGAGGTTTCCGATGACGAGCGAGGCGACCGACAGCACGATCAGCATGCGCTGCCAGTCGGGGCCCAGGCCGATCATGCCTTCGACCAGCAGGCGGATCGCGATGGCAAATGCAGCCATCTTCGGCGCTCCGGCGATCAGCAGCGTCACTGCGGTCGGTGCCCCGTGGTAAACGTCAGGCACCCACATGTGGAAGGGGGCGGCGGCGATCTTGAAGCCGATGCCAGCGACGATGAAGACCACGCCGAACACCAGCACCTGCCTGTTCAGCGTGCCGGTCGTGATCGCATCGAAGACTTTCGGGATCTCGAGCGAGCCCGTGGCACCGTACATCATCGACAGACCATAGAGCAGGAAGCCCGAGGCCAGCGCACCCAGCACGAAGTACTTCATCGCTGCCTCGGTCGCGACTGCATTGTCACGGCGCATCGCGACGAGCGCATAGGTGGACAGGCTCATCAGCTCCAGCCCGAGGTAGACAATGAGGAAATTGTTCGCCGACATCATCACCGAGACGCCGAGCAGCGAAAACATCGAGAGGGTGAAGAACTCGCCCTTGAGCATCTCACGCGTGGCGATATAGGGCTGCGCGTAGGCCAGCGTGACCATGACCGCGAGCGTCGCGAAGAGCGCCAGCAGCTGACCCATCGGGTCGCTCACCACCATGTTCTGCATCACGTACAGCGTCGCACCGCTGTTGAAATTGACGAGATGCAGCAGGGCGACAAGCAGAAGCGATGCCTGCGTCAGCCAATACGTCGGGCGGCGCTCGGAATCGGTGACGAAGAGATCGACCAGCGCGACGACGCAGGCCGCCACCAGCAGCATGATCTCAGGCGCAATCACCATCCAGTTCATTGCATTGTTCATGGGTGTGCGTCCTTCAGCCCGGCAGCTTCGATACCGAGACGTGCTTCAGCAGCGCGCTCACCGACGTCTGCATCACGTCTGTGAAAGGCTTGGGATAGACGCCCATCCACAGCACCGCAGCGGCCAGCAGGGCCATCATCGTGAATTCACGGGCATTGATGTCGGTGAGCGCCGCCACGTCGTCGTTGGCCACCGCTCCGAAGTACACCCGCTTGTACATCCACAGTGTGTAGGCTGCACCCAGCACGAGCGTGGTGGCGGCGATCGCGGCCAGCCAGAAGTTCGCCTTTACGCTGGCCAGAATCACCATCCATTCGCCCACGAAACCGCTCGTTCCGGGCAGACCAGCGTTGGCCATTGCAAAGAAAAGTGCGAACGCCGCGAACTTGGGCATCGTGTTGACGACGCCGCCATAGGAGGCGATATCGCGGGAATGCACGCGGTCGTAAAGCACGCCGATCGCGAGGAACATCGCGCCCGACACGAAGCCGTGCGAGATCATCTGGACGATTCCGCCCGAGGTGCCGATTTCATTGAAGATGAAGAAGCCGAGGGTAACGAAGCCCATGTGAGCGATCGACGAATAGGCCACAAGCTTCTTCATGTCCTGCTGCACCAGCGCCACCAGGCCGATGTAGACCACCGCGATCAGGCTGAGCGTGATGACGAAAGTCGCGTAGGTGTGACTCGCGTCCGGCGTGATGGGCATCGAAAAACGCAGGAAACCATATGCGCCAAGCTTCAGCATGATGGCGGCCAGCACCACCGAGCCGCCTGTGGGCGCCTCCACGTGCGCGTCCGGCAGCCAGGTGTGCACCGGCCACATCGGCACCTTCACGGAGAAGGCCGCAAAGAAGGCAAAGAACAGCAGCGCCTGCGATCCGGCGGAAAGCGGCAGCCGATGCCAGGTGAGAATGTCAAAGCTGCCGCCTGACTTGTAATACAGGTACAGAAGCGCCACCAGCATCAGCAGCGAACCCAGCAGCGTGTAAAGAAAGAACTTGAACGCCGCGTAGACCCGCTGCGGTCCGCCCCACACGCCGATGATGATGTACATGGGGATCAGCGTGGCCTCGAAGAACACGTAGAACAGCAGCCCGTCGACGGCTGCGAACACGCCCACCATCAGGCCCGAGAGAATCAGGAACGCGCCCATGTACTGATGCACACGCTCCGTGATCACCTCCCAGCCGGCGATCACGACGATCACCGTGATGAAGGCGGTGAGCAGCACGAACCACACCGAGATGCCGTCGATGCCGAGGTGGTAGCGCACATTGAAGCGATCGATCCAGGGCGTGTTTTCCTGGAACTGCATGGCCGCCGTGGCGGTGTCGAAACCGCTGATCAACGGCAGCGTGACCACGAAGCTGGCCACCGCAACGAGCAGCGAAAACCAGCGCACCGCATTGGCATTGTTCTCCCGCCCCAATGCGAAAAGCAGGCTGCCACCAACGATCGGCAGCCAGATGGCAAGACTCAACAAACCCATTTCGTTGTTCTCCGCGCTGCGCTTATCTTCAGCGAGCCATCAGGCTCGACAGGTACGGCCACAGCTGCCAGGTCATCAGGCCGAACACGCCCAGAATCATCACCAGCGCGTACCAGTAGAGGTAGCCGGTCTGCAGGTAGCGCGTCATCTGCGCCATGCCGCCGACTGCGCGCACCGACCCGTTGATCAGAGCGCCGTCGATGATGCCGACGTCGCCGCCCTTCCACAGCCCCACACCCAGCATTCGCGCAGCCCGGGCGATGATGTTCTCGTTGATCCAGTCCATGTAGTACTTGTTCTCGAGCAGCGTATAAATGGGGGCCAGCGCGCGACGCATTGCTGCGGGAATCGCGGGTTGCTTGAGATAGAACCACCACGAGATCACGACGCCGGCCAGCGCAAGCCAGAACGGCAGAGAGGTCAAGCCGTGCAACGCCATTGCCGCCGCGCCATGAAACTCCTCGGCGAGTTCATGCATGGCCGGATGCCGGGCCGCATCGACAAAGATCGAGTCTTTGAAGAAGTCGCCATAGAGGATCGGGCCGATGGTGAGATAGCCGATCACGACCGAAGGCACGGCCAGCAGCAGCAGCGGCGCCGTCACGACCCAGGGTGACTCGTGCGGTTCGGGATGCTCGTGGGCATCGTGGTGCACGCCATGCTCGTCCTCAGATTCGACCTTCTTGTGGCGGAAGCGTTCGTCCCCATGGAACACGAGGAAGTACATTCGGAACGAATAGAAGGCCGTGACGAACACTCCCATGACCACCGCGAAGTAGGCGAACGACGCGGCGCCCAGGTGGCTCGCCTTCACCGCCTCGATGATGCTGTCCTTGGAATAGAAGCCCGAAAACAACGGCGTGCCGATCAGCGCAAGCGAGCCCAGCAGCGAGGTGATCCAGGTCAGCGGCATGTACTTTCGCAGACCACCCATGTTGCGGATGTCCTGGTCGTGGTGCATGCCGATGATGACGGAGCCCGCCGCCAGGAACAGCAGCGCCTTGAAGAAGGCGTGCGTCATCAGGTGAAACACCGCCACCGAGTAGGCCGATGCGCCCAGAGCGACCGTCATGTAGCCGAGCTGACTGAGCGTCGAATAAGCAACGACACGCTTGATGTCGTTCTGGATGATGCCAAGGAAGCCCATGAACAGCGCCGTGATGGCACCGATCGTCATCACGACGCTCAAGGCCGTGTCGCTCAGTTCGAACAGCGGCGACATGCGGGCGACCATGAAGATGCCGGCAGTGACCATGGTTGCTGCGTGAATCAGCGCGGAAATCGGCGTCGGGCCTTCCATGGAATCAGGCAGCCAGACGTGCAGCGGAAACTGCGCGCTCTTGCCCATCGCGCCGATAAAAAGGCAAATGCAGATCACGGTGATCAGCATCCAGCCGGTACCGGGGAAGATCAGCCTCCCCAGCTCCGGGGCCTTGGCAAAGACATCGGAATAGCTCAGGGATCCTGTGTACGCCGCGATCAGACCGATGCCGAGCACGAAGCCAAAATCGCCGACCCGGTTGACGAGAAAGGCCTTGAGATTGGCAAAGATCGCGCTCGGCTTCGTATACCAGAAGCCAATCAGCAGGTACGACACCAGACCCACCGCCTCCCAGCCGAAGAACAGTTGCAGGAAGTTGTTGCTCATCACGAGCATCAACATCGAGAACGTGAACAGCGAGATGTAGGAGAAGAAGCGCTGGTAGCCGGGATCTTCCTCCATATAGCCGATGGTGTAGATGTGCACCATCAACGACACGAAGCTGACCACGACCATCATCATCGCCGTCAGGCCATCGACCAGGAAGCCGATTTCCATCTTGAGACCGCCGACGGTCATCCACTCGTAAATGGTGGCGTTGAAACGCGCACCGTCCACGGCCACGCTCTTGAGCACCATCGCCGATACGATGAACGAGATGAGCACACCGAGAATCGTTGCCGTGTGCGCGCCGCGCCTTCCGACGGCCTTGCCGAAGAAGCCGGCGATCAGGCAGCCCGCCAACGGCGCGAGCGGTACGGTGAGCAGCAGGTTTTGTGAGAGTTGTGTTGCCATGCGTCGCCTTCCGTCAGCCCTTCAGCGCGTCCAGTTCCTCGACGGCGATCGACTCGCGATTGCGGAACAGCACCACGAGGATCGCCAGGCCGATGGCGGACTCGGCCGCGGCCACGGTGAGGATGAAGAAGACGAACACCTGCCCCGCCATTCGATCGGCGGTGACCGGCAGGTAGTGCGAGAAGGCGACGAAGTTGAGGTTGACCGCCAGCAGCATCAGTTCGATCGCCATCAAAAGCACGATCAGGTTGCGGCGATTGAGGAAGATGCCGAGCACCGACAGCGCGAACAGGATCGCGCCGAGCGTCAGAAAGTGGCCGAGGGTGATGGGGCCCATGTGTCTAGACCTTTCCGTCCGGCGCCGGCTGGGTTGCCACGGCGACAGGCGCCTCGACCTCCGGCTTCATCGCGACGATGCGCAGGCGGTCGGCCTTCTTCACCCGGACCTGTTGTGAGGGGTCGAGGTAGCGCGAGTCCTTGCGCCGGCGCAGTGTCAGCGCGATGGCGGCGATGATCGCCACCAGCAGCAGCACCGCGGCGAGTTGCAGCGGATACAGATACTTGGTGTAGACCTCGATGCCGAGCATCTTGGTGTTGCCCAGCTTCACGGCATCCGGCGAAAGGGGCGGGGCGTCGGTAAGGCGGAAGCCGCCCATCAGTACGAGGGCCATTTCCAGCGCGATCAAGGCGCCCACGAAGCCGGCCAGCGGAAAGTGCCGCCAGAAACCGGCGCGGAATTCATCGGTGTTGATGTCGAGCATCATCACGACGAAGAGGAACAGCACCATCACTGCGCCGACGTAGACGAGCACGAGCGAGATGGCGAGGAACTCCGCCTTCAGCAACATCCACAGGCAGGCGGCCGTGAAGAACGCCAGCACCAGGAACAGCGCCGAATGCACTGTGCTGCGGGCCGTGATGACACGGAACGATGCGAACAGCAGCACCGCCGAGAAGAGGTAGAACAATGCAGTCGTCATCTCGCGCCTTTACCGGTACTTGGCGTCAGCGGCCCTGTTCGCCGCGATCTCTTTCTCATAACGGTCACCGACGGCCAGCAGCATGTCCTTCGTGAAGTACAGGTCGCCGCGCTTCTCACCGTGGTACTCGAGGATGTGCGTCTCGACGATCGAATCGACGGGGCAACTCTCTTCACAGAAACCGCAGAAGATGCACTTGGTCAGGTCGATGTCGTAGCGCGTGGTCTTGCGGGCACCATCGGGGCGCACGTCGGATTCGATGGTGATGGCCAGCGCGGGACACACGGCTTCGCAGAGCTTGCAGGCGATGCAGCGCTCCTCGCCGTTCTCATAACGGCGCAAGGCGTGCAGGCCCCGGAAGCGCGGCGACAGCGGCGTCTTTTCTTCCGGGAATTGGATGGTGATGTGGCGCGACAGGAAGTGGCGCCCGGTGAGCGCCATGCCCTTGAAGAGTTCGGTGAGCATGAAGCTCGACACGAAGTCCTTGATGGATGCGACGGCAGACATGAGTTATTTCCAGATATTCAGCGGCGACTGGATCCACAGTCCCACCACAACCAGCCACACCAACGTCACTGGAATGAAGATCTTCCATCCCAGGCGCATGATCTGGTCATAGCGATAGCGCGGAAAGGTCGAGCGCACCCAGAGAAAGAAGGTGACGACGACGAAGGTCTTGGCGAAGAGCCAGAACCAGTCCCAGAACCACATCGAGTCGATGATCCACTGCGGCGTCTGCATGCCGAGCATGGAGAAGCCGAGGGGTGCGCTCCAGCCGCCGAGAAACATGGTGACGACCAGTGCGGACACGAGGATCATGTTGGCGTACTCCGCGAGGAAGAACATCGCGAAGGCCATGCCGGAGTATTCGATCATGTGTCCAGCGACGATTTCGGATTCGCCCTCCACCACGTCGAACGGATGGCGGTTGGTTTCAGCGAGGCCGGAAATGAAGTACACGAGGAAGATGGGCAGGAGCGGCAACCAGTTCCACGACAGGAAGTGGATGCCGTGCGATGCGAACCAGCCGCGCTGCTGCACCTGCACCACGTCCGTGAGGTTGAGGCTGCCCGACACCATCAGCACCACGACCAGCGCGAAGCCCATCGCGATCTCGTAGCTCACCATTTGCGCCGAGGCGCGCAAGGCACCCAGGAAGGCGTACTTCGAGTTCGACGCCCAGCCGGCGATGATCACGCCATACACCTCCATCGAGGTGATGGCCATCAGGAACAGCAGGCCCGCGTTGATGTTCGCCACGGCGCGGTCAGGCCCGAACGGCACCACGGCCCATGCCGCGAGCGCGGGCATGATGGTCATTACCGGCGCGATCAGGAACAGACCCTTGTTCGCGGCGGTCGGACGAATGATCTCCTTGAAGATCAGCTTCACCGCGTCGGCGATGGGCGTGAGCAGCCCGAAGGGGCCGACGCGGTTGGGACCCGGGCGAATCTGGGTCCAGCCAATGGCCTTGCGCTCCCAGAGCGTGAGGTAGGCCACGCAGCCCATGAGCGGCGCGAGCAACACGACGATCTTGACCAGGCTCCACACCAGAGGCCACGCTCCACCGAACCAGTCGGTGCCGTAATGTTGGAAGGAATCGACCATGGTTTCCTCCCTATGCCTTCTCAACGCGGATCGCGCCGAACATTGCGCCCAGGGTGGCGGTGGTCGGATGGCCTACGGACACCCGCACCGCGTTGGACGCCAACGAGGGCTCCAGGCGTGCCGGCAGCAGCGCACTCCCCTCGCCTTGCGTGACCCGCACTTGTGCGCCCGGTTGCAAGCCGAGCTCATCCCACAGAGCCTGTGAGATGCCAGCCCATGGAGCAGCCTTGGCATCCGTCGTCTGCTGCAGCGGCGGCGAGCGCCGGACCAGCGAGTCCGCGTGGTAGATCGGCACGTCGGCGATACGTTCCAGATCCTGGGCCGGGAGTATCGAGTCCGACGGCATCGCGGCCCCGCGGTTGGACAATCGCGAGGCAATTGAATCGACGCTTCCAAGTGCCTCGGCCCGCACTTCCTCCGCGCTCTCCTGGGCGAAGCCGTCGAGCCCAAGCATGTTGCCCAGCACGCGCAACACCTTCCAGCCCGGACGCGTCTCGCCCAACGGCTTGACGACGCCGTGAAAGCTTTGCACCCGGCCCTCCGCATTGACGAAAGCGCCCGCCGTTTCGGTGAAGGGCGACACGGGCAGCAGCACATCGGCAACGTCGAGGGCGACGTCCTTGAACGGCGTCATCACGACAACCATCTCCGCTGACTGGAGCGCACGCATCGTCGCAATGGGATTGGCGGTGTCGAGCGCTGGCTCGAGATTGAGCAGCAGGTAGGCCTTGAGCGGATCAGACAGCATCCGCCCTGCGTTCAGCCCCCCGTTGCGCGGCATTGCATTGACCAGTTGCGCCCCGACGGTGTTCACCGCCTCGGTCAGATAACCGACTGTCGCGCCCGTCTGTTCGCCGATCCAGGTTGCCAGCGCCAACAGCGCGGTGGCCTGGGGATGATGGGCGGCCGCGTTGCCGAGCAGGATGGCCTTTCGTTCGCCCGACAGCAACGCGTTCGCGATTTCCCGCGCCGCGTCGT
>DASTGE010000201.1:0-2252 GCA_035719405.1 Burkholderiaceae bacterium | reverse complement strand
CCTCCCTGGCCTTCGAGGGCGACCCGCTCGCAGTGCAATGCGCCATCTACCGGCTGCTTTGCGGCGCGCTCGACCTGCTCAAGGTCGGCTTCCTCGTATTCGACGGCGAACTGAAACGCTCGCGTTCGGGGCGGTGGATCGCGAGGATCAAGGCTGCGGGCGCCGGCCTGCTGATGGACGACGAACGGTTCACCGACGTGTTGCAGCGGCTGCAGCTCCAGGAGCGTCACCCTCCCTCCCCTGGCGAGAATCCGAGGCTGCGTCGCGCCGAGGGTACGTGCCCGCGCACGAACGCCCGCATCACATTCGCGTCGTTACGTTCGAAGGGCGTTCTGTTCGACGCGCAATTCACTTTGCCTCCGGTTGTTCAGGATGAAGATATGGCGAGGCCCGAGGCGTGCGACGGCGTCGTGGCATGGCTGGTGCATGACGACGAAATTGCGGCGGGCTCGTTGGCGCGAAGACTGCAGCGTCTTGGTTGGGCGACGATCCGCTTCGATTCGGTGAGCCAGGCCCTGCGCCGGCTGCGCCAGCGACAAGCCACGGACACCGCGCGCCCCGCCCTGGTGGTCGCCGTCGAATCCGACACGCTCACCGTCGACCAGGCCGCGCTGCTGCGGGCAGTGCTGCCCAACGACGGCAGCGTGCACTGCATTTACGCTGCCGCCGCGGGATCAACCGTACTGGGCGCTGAAGAAATGCCCGGGTACGACGTGCGAGTGTGGCCATTGAGCCCCCAGGAATTGAGCGCGCTGACGATGTGGCCCGCGTCCGACATGCCGCTGTCGCCCGATCGCCCGCGCGTGCTCGTTGTCAACGACGATGAAGTCAATCGCGTCATCGTGGCCAGAATGGCGCAGTCACTCGGGTGTGAGGTGCGGATGGCCTGCGACGGCGACGAGGCCATCGAGCGCTGCCGGGAAGAGCCACCGGCGGTGGTGCTGATGGACCTGGCAATGCCGCGCCTGAACGGTATCGACTCGACGCTTCAGCTGCGCGCGCTGCAACGCGTCGGCGTGATACCGCCATTTCGCATCATTGCAGTGACCGCCCAGGCCGACGAGGGAACACGGCTCGAATGCCTGCGTTCCGGAATGGATGCGCATCTCCCGAAGCCGTTGCAGCTGCCGGCGCTGCAGGTGGAACTGCGCCGCGCAATGGCAGGCTGCGGCGCGATGCCGACGGCGCTGCAGCCTGCGAAGGAGATCGTCATGACCGGCGTGCCGCCCGCGGCGACGCACGCGGTGCCCCCTACCTCGGCTGTTTGACGATGCGGAGGTAGGGCCGGGGCGCTTTCCAGCCCTGCGGGAACAGCTGCCTGGCTTCCTCGTCGGACACCGAGCCGGCGATGATCACATCCTCACCGTGCTTCCAGTTGGCAGGCGTTGCAACTTTGTGCTTCGAGGTGAGCTGGATGGAGTCGAGCACGCGCAGGATCTCGTCGAAATTGCGCCCGCTGGTCATCGGGTAGGTCATCATCATCTTGATCTTCTTGTCCGGGCCGATGATGAAGACCGAGCGGACCGTGGCGTTGGCTGCCGGCGTGCGGCCTTCGGACGTGGCCGGCTCCTCGGCCGGGAGCATGTTGTAAAGCTTGGAGACCTTCAGGTCGGGGTCGCCGATCATCGGGTAGCGAGGCAGCGCGCCCTGGGTTTCCTCGATGTCGTGCACCCAGCGCTGGTGGCTTTCGACCGGGTCGACGCTCAGGCCGATGATCTTCGTGTTCCGCTTGGCAAACTCGGGCTCGATCTTCGCCATGTACCCCAGCTCGGTGGTGCACACCGGGGTGAAGTCCTTGGGATGCGAAAACAATACCACCCAGCTGTCGCCGATCCATTGGTGGAAATCGATCGGTCCCTGGGTGGTTTCCGCCTTGAAGTCGGGGGCCGTGTCGTTGATGCGCAATGACATGTCGGGTTACTCCTCGTCCTAGCAGTTGGCGTGGTGCAAGGTCAGCACGGAAAGCCGCCCCCTGCGCCCGCTGGTGGGCGCCGCTACGTTACGTCGGAAAAGAGGTCGGGACAAGACGGGAATTTCGAGGAAACACATGACACGCTTTGCATCCTGGCGCCGTGCATGAGGAACTTAAAGCCAGCTCCCTTTTTGACATTGATGTGGCCTTAATTCAGCGCATCGCTCCAAATCTAATCTAAAGCCTTTCCCGCCGCTCCTGCGCCGGCGCACGCCGCCTGCGATACCGCGCCATCAAAGGCGTCGCCGACACGCCGTGCACGACGATCGACAGCGCGATC
>DASTGE010000200.1:0-5649 GCA_035719405.1 Burkholderiaceae bacterium | reverse complement strand
AACCAGCGCATGGCCGACCTCTCGACGCCGCTTGCCGCGGGCGACGAGGTCGCGTTCTTTCCGCCGGTCACCGGGGGCTGAAGGCGAATGACCGAAGCCCGTTGATTGCCGGTTTGATTTCAGGGCGCAGCGGGCAGCGATGCACAATCGCTGCCATGGTCCCGCGCGTATCGATCCAGACCGAAGACTTTGACGCCGGCCGTGAAGTCGCGGTGATGCGGCGCGGGGATGTGGGCGCCATCGTCAGCTTCGTCGGCACGGTTCGCGACGCGAGCGAGCGCCGCGGCGTTCATGTCATGGAGCTGGAGCACTACCCTGGCATGACCGAGCGGGCCATCGAGGCAATGATTGACGAGGCGTTCGATCGTTTTCCCATCGTGTCGGCGCGCGTGATCCACCGCGTCGGACCCCTGAAGCCCATGGATCAGATCGTGCTCGTCGTCGTGGCCTCTGCGCATCGGGGCGCGGCCTTTCACGCATGCGAGTTCCTGATGGACTATCTCAAGACACAGGCACCCTTCTGGAAGAAGGAGCACACGCCTGAGGGCGCTCACTGGGTCGACGCCCGTGTTGCCGACGATGAGGCGCTGCGGCGCTGGGGCATCGAGGGCGGGAATGTCACGCCGCAGGGATGACCCGCCCGATGCACTATGGTGGCGTGGTCAGCATTGTTCTCGGCGCGGGTCTGGGTGCCTTGCTTCGATGGTGGCTGGGCGTGAGGCTCAATGCGTTGCTGCCAGAGATTCCGCTCGGGACCCTCGCGGCCAATTTGCTCGGCGCGTTTCTCGTCGGCGTCGCGGTGGCGTTCTTCTCGTTGAAGGTGGGGCTCGCGCCGGAATGGCGGCTGTTCGTGATCACCGGCTTCATGGGTGGGTTGACGACGTTCTCGACGTTCTCGGCCGAGGTCGTCACCTTGCTGATGCAGATGCAACTGGGCTGGGCACTGGCAGCAGCCTGCGCGCATGTGGTGGGCTCGCTGCTTCTGACGGCCGCGGGGATTGTGGTGACGCGATGGGCGCTGGCCGCGTGGAGGTAGCGCTTGTCTTCCACCCCTGACAACCCCACGCTCGCCCTGCGTGCCGCCCTCGGCCGCTTTGCCACAGGTGTCACCATCGTGACCTGCATCGACACCTCCGGTGACCCGGTCGGGATGACCGTCAACTCATTCAGCGCACTCTCGCTGGAACCGCCGCTGGTGCTGTGGTCGCTTCGAAAGTCCAGCCCCAGCGCTGGCGCCTTTTCTGCCGCAGGTCACTTCGCGATCAATGTGCTCGCGGAGAGTCAGGTCGATCTGTCGCGCCGCTTCGCCAGCGCGGTGCCCGACAAGTTCGGTTTCGGTGCCTGGAATCCGGGTGTCGGGCAGGCGCCCGTGCTGACCGGAGCGACAGCGGTCTTCGAGTGCGAGACGGTGTCGTCGCAGGAGGCGGGCGACCATGTGCTCTTTGTCGGTCGCGTGCTGCACTTTTCGGAAGCTGCGCTGCCACCGCTGCTATTCCACGGCGGCCGCTACCACATGCTGGGTGAGATCCTTTGATTTTCCTGGAGGCCACCAGTGATGCCCGACCACGTCCGCTACCAGCCGCTGCCGATCGCCGGCGATCCGCAACGGCTCACGCCGCAGCAGCGTGACTTGATCGCACTGGCCGGCAGCCTTGGTCGCGAGCGCTTCGCGCCCCGGACTGCCCGACACGATCGTGATGCGAGCTTTCCCGTCGAGAACTATGCCGACCTTCGGGAGGCCGGCTTGCTCGGGATTTGCGTGCCTCGTGAGCACGGCGGGCTCGGCGCCGACTTCGCCACCTGGATGCTGGTGCAGGCCGAGTTGGGCAGGTACTGCGGTTCTACCGCGCTCAGCTTCAACATGCACGTCGCCTGCAGCCTTTGGATGGGACAAGTGGCCGACAGCATGCCGATGACGACCGGGCAGCGGGCCGATCACGAGCGTCATCGCGCGCTTCACTTCGAGAACATCGCCCGCCGGGGCAAGATCTATTCGCAGCCGTTCTCGGAGGGCGGCGCGGCATCGGCGGGCAAGGCACCCTGGGAGACAGTCGCGCGACGGGTCGATGGCGGCTACCGTGTGACGGGTCGGAAGATCTTCGCCTCGCTGGCCGGCGTGGCCGACTTTCATGGCGTGCTGTACACACTCGACCACCCCGGCGCGACGCCGGAGGACGCGCTGTATCTCGCCATTCCAGCCGATGCGCCCGGCGTCGATGTCACCGGCGACTGGGACCCACTCGGCATGCGCGCCACCCTGTCGCGTACGCTCGAGCTGCGCGATGTCTTCGTGCCCGACAGCGCCCGCCTGCTGCCCGAGGGCATGTACTTCGATGCCGCCTTCCGCTGGCCGCACATGTTCGCGACGCTGATGCCCACCTACTTTGGCATCGCGCAGGCGGCTTACGACTTCACGGTTCAATACCTGCGTGCTGAAGTGCCGGGCATGCCGACGCACGTGCAGCGGCGCAGTTATCCGACGAAACAACTTGCGGTGGCCCAGATGCGGGTGCAATTGGAGCAGATGCGATCGCTGCTGCTGCAAAGCATCGGCGAGGCTCGCGCCGATCCTGACAAGGGTGCCTTTCTGCGGCTGCTCTCGGCGCACTACACCATCATGGAAGGCTCTAACGAGCTGTGCCAGCTCGCGGTGCGCACTTGCGGCGGGCAGGCCATGCTGAAGTGTTTTCCGTTGGAGAGGCTATATCGCGACTCCCGCTGCGGCTCGCTGATGCTGCCCTTGACCGCCGAGCTGTGCCTCGACCGGCTCGGCCGCGATTGCCTCTACGAGGCGGGTGAGGGCGCAGAGACGATGGATTAGGAGTTTGCCGTGGACAAGCCGTTCGCGGCCTTTCCGAACACGGCAACTTCTCGTCGCGCGGGTTCTCGCGCTTCGGCGTTCGCAGGGCTGACGTCCGTCAAAGCCGCCTTGCGCCAACCCGGGATGATCGCCGTCACCCGGCACGAGTCCTGCCCTTGAAATGGGGACGGAACACCTCAAGTCGGACGCCAGAAGGAACAAACCTATGCGACTCGACAAACTCACCACCCGCTTTCAGGAAGCGCTGAACGAGGCGACGAGCCTCGCCAACACGCGCGACAACCCTTACGTCGAGCCGGCGCACCTGCTGCTCGCCATGCTTGACCAGACCGACGGCCCGAAGGCGCTGCTCGACCGTGCCGGGGTGAACACCGCCGGCTTGCGGGTGGCGATGGAGACCGCGATCAGGAACCTCCCGCAGGTTCAGGGCGGCGGCACTCAGGTGCAGGCGGGTCGCGACCTGGTGACGCTGCTGCAGGCCGCGGAGAAGGAAGCCGCCAAGCGTGGCGACCAGTTCATCGCCAGCGAGATGTTCCTGCTGGCGCTGGCCGATGCCAAGACCGACATGGGCGGCATCGTGCGCGGCCATGGCCTGAGCCGCAAGGCGCTCGAAGCCGCGATCGAGGCGGTGCGCGGCGGGCAGACGGTGGATTCCGCCGAAGCCGAAGGCCAGCGCGAGGCGTTGAAGAAATACACCCTTGACCTCACCGAACGCGCCCGCCTCGGCAAGCTCGACCCCGTGATCGGTCGCGATGACGAGATCCGGCGCACGATCCAGGTGCTGCAGCGGCGTACCAAGAACAATCCGGTGTTGATCGGCGAGCCCGGCGTCGGCAAGACGGCCATCGTCGAAGGACTGGCGCAGCGCATCGTCAGTGGTGAAGTGCCTGAGACGCTGAAGGACAAGCGCGTGCTGTCGCTCGACATGGCGGGCCTGCTGGCCGGCGCCAAGTACCGCGGCGAGTTCGAGGAGCGGCTGAAGGCCGTGCTCAAGGAAGTGTCCCAGGACGAGGGCCGCATCATCCTCTTCATCGACGAGCTGCACACGATGGTGGGTGCCGGCAAGGCCGAGGGGGCCATCGATGCGGGCAACATGCTCAAGCCTGCGCTTGCGCGAGGCGAGCTGCATTGCATTGGGGCGACCACGCTCGATGAATACCGCAAGTATGTCGAGAAGGACGCGGCGCTCGAGCGGCGCTTTCAGAAGGTGCTGGTCGACGAGCCTAGCGTGGAAGCCACGATTGCCATCCTGCGCGGGCTGCAGGAGAAGTACGAAGTTCACCATGGCGTGGAGATCACCGACCCGGCGATCGTCGCCGCGGCGGAACTCTCCCACCGCTACATCACCGACCGCTTCCTGCCCGACAAGGCGATCGACCTGATCGACGAGGCGGCGGCCAAGATCAAGATCGAGATCGACTCCAAGCCGGAGGCGATGGACAAGCTCGACCGCCGGCTGATCCAGCTGAAGATCGAACGCGAGGCCGTCCGCAAGGAGAAGGACGAAGCTTCGCAGCGGCGGATGCAGCTGATCGAGGACGAGATCGGCAAGCTTGAGCGCGAGTACGCCGATCTCGAGGAGATCTGGCAGAACGAGAAGGCGGCGGCACAAGGCTCCGCGCACCTGAAGGAAGAGATCGACCGGATCAGGTTCCAGATCGAGGAGCTGAAGCGCAAGGGGGACTTCAACAAGGTTGCAGAACTGCAGTACGGCAAGCTGCCCGAGCTGGAGAAGAAGCTCAAGGAAGCCCAGGCCAAGGAGGCCGGCAAGGCCAAGGACAAGACCCAGCCGCAGTTGCTGCGCACGATGGTCGGCGCCGAGGAGATCGCCGAGGTGGTCTCACGCGCGACCGGCATCCCGGTGAGCAAGTTGATGCAGGGTGAGCGCGAGAAGCTTCTGCAGATGGAAGCCAAGCTGCACGAGTGCGTGGTCGGCCAGGACGAGGCCATCACCGCGGTGAGCAATGCCATCCGCCGTTCGCGCTCGGGGTTGTCGGATCCCAACCGGCCGTATGGCTCGTTTCTCTTCCTTGGCCCCACCGGCGTGGGCAAGACCGAGCTGTGCAAGGCGCTGGCTGCGTTCCTGTTCGACAGCGAGGATCACCTGATCCGTGTCGACATGAGCGAGTTCATGGAGAAGCACTCGGTGAGCCGTCTCATTGGCGCGCCTCCAGGCTATATCGGTTATGACGAAGGCGGACACCTGACCGAAGCCGTGCGGCGCAAGCCGTACAGCGTGGTGCTGCTCGATGAGGTCGAGAAGGCGCACCCCGATGTGTTCAACGTGCTGCTACAGGTGCTCGACGATGGTCGGCTGACCGATGGCCAGGGCCGCACGGTCGACTTCAAGAACACCGTGATCGTGATGACGAGCAACCTGGGTTCGCACATGATCATGCAGATGGCCGGCGAGCCTTCGGAGCTGATTCGCGACGCGGTATGGACCGAGGTCAAGCAGCACTTCCGTCCGGAGTTCCTGAACCGCATCGACGAGACGGTGGTGTTCCATGCGCTCGACCAGACGAACATCGAGGCGATCGCGAAGATCCAGCTGCGTACGCTGGAGCAGCGTCTGGAGAAGATGGACATGAAGCTCGACGTCGCACCGCAGGCGCTGGTTGAGCTGGCGAAGGTCGGTTTCGATCCTGTGTTCGGCGCGCGGCCACTGAAGCGGGCGATCCAGCAGCGCATCGAGAACCCGGTTGCCAAGCTGATCCTGGAGGGCAAGTTCGGGCCCAAGGACGTTATTCCGGTGGACGTGGTCAACGGGGAGTTCAACTTCGAGCGCGTGGTGCATTGACTTCCCGTGCCCTCACCCCGGCCCTCTG
>DASTGE010000199.1:0-2681 GCA_035719405.1 Burkholderiaceae bacterium | reverse complement strand
GGGCGATACCGCCTATGACGGGTTGAAACCGATGATGGGGCTGTAAGCCCGAACCCGATTTTTTTCCGTCGTCGGGACGTTTTCGGGTAGCTGCCGCCAGGGTTAAGTTAGCGCGCCCGCCCAGCGAAGGCTGCGCCCAGTTGCCGGGCCCGCTTCTCTTCATCCGTATGCAGGTAGATCGAGGTGGTCGACAGGGAGGCGTGACGAAGGTTGTCACGCACAGTGGTGATATCCACGCCCCGCTCCAGTGCATGGGTGGCGTGGGTGTGCCGCATCCAATGAGGGCTGGCCCGCCGCAGCTTCTCGGCAGTTGCCGGGCTCTGCTCCTGGATCACATCGGCCACCTGAGCGAAGAACCGTTTCATCACCGTCCACAACCTCGGCGCCGTGATGCCCGCGACGCTGTCCTGCTCCAAGCTTCCGAGCAACGGCGTTGATGGAAGCCATTTGGAGGGGGTGGTCGGCAGCCGACGCTGAGCCAAGTACCGATCGAGCGCGGAGCGCGCCATCGGCGGCAGCGCCACCTTGCCCGCCTTACCTCCCTTGCCGATCAGGTGCAACCAGCGATCGCCATTGGCATCGTCCTCGATCATGCTGAGCGTGGCGTGAACGAGTTCGCTGGCACGCAACCCGGTGGCATACGCGAAATCCAAGACGAAGCGCAGCCGCTGAGCCGCCGCCGGATCCCAGCCGTAGGACCACTCCAGCCCTTCGGCCACCGTCTGGATCATCGACCACTCACCTTCCGCAAAGGCTCGCGTTGGAGCGAGCGCCGCTCCCTTGACAACGCCACGCACCTTGAGGCCAGCGAATGGGTTGGCCAGCACGTAACGTTGCTGAATCAGCCAGCGGTATAGGGCACCGAGGACGGACAACGAGTATGCCGTTGAACGAGGGGACAGGTCGCCCGCGAACGGCCGCCAATCCGGTGACGATCGCGGCCGCGGCGGCCCGATCCAACGAGCGCGCGGCGCGGGATGGCGCAGGAACGACCGGTAGGCCACCGCATCGTCCGTTGTCAGGGACGACAAGGCCCGGCCGCGCTCGACGATCGCCCACAGGATCAGCCGCTCGGCCTCCTTGCGGTACGCGGTCTTGGTCGCGGGCGTTTCGTGCAGCGCAAGCCAGGCTTGTACGGCCTCGTAGTCATTGTTCGCATTCAGGGTGCAGGTCGAACTCGGCGCGCGGAACGTGCCATGCGAGCCGTCGACTTCATGCGGGACGGCCAATCGCTCCCAAGGCACGATGTCCTGCGGGTGCTCGACCACGACCAGCGCCCGCGCCCGCTCAGTGAGTTGCGGGTGCGCCGCGAAGAACGCCTCGATTTTCCGGGCGCCGGCAGCGCCAAGTCCTGGGACGGCCACCCACCATCTCCGCCGACGCGGTACGCGCACCGTCAGCGCGGCGAGTGTCTTGATGCCCTGCGCCTGCAGCGCGCGCACGGCGCGCGGCTCCAGCCACTTGGCGATGTCGTCGCCGATCAGCGGTTCGGGCGCGGCCAGCGTCGGCAGCAGTTCGATCGCGTGGACCACCGCGCGGGCGTGTTGGGTTCGATCATCCGCCGCCGAGTGATCAAACAGCGCCGCCAAGTCGTCTCTGTGGCGACGCTTGGCCAGCGAGATCAGCTGGCGCCGGATGGCGCCGAGGATTCCACGGGAGGATTGGCCGTCAGCCTTGGTGTGTCCTAGGTAGCGCGTCACGGCCTCCCGTGCGGATAGCCCCTCGTACCAGGCTCGCAGGGCGGCGAGCGACGCAGCATCCGGAAGTCCTTCAGGAGCCTCTTCAAGCGGCGAGGACTGGCGTGTTTTCATCGCCACCAGTTTAGGTGCAACATCGGTTTATCACGATAACAAGGTTTATTTTCATAGAATCGTTTGCTTCACGCCCCGTAACCCCAAAACGGCCCCCGCAAGGGGGGCATGTGCCACGGCCACAGACGAACAAGAACAAGTGCCGATAACGAACAACAAGCTGCTGGCCGTGCTCTCGCCGGCCGAACAGGACGCGCTGTACGGGCTGCCGGATTTCGACGACAGCCAGCAGCTCGAATACCTGGGACTGACCGAACCGCAACTGACGCTCGCCTGCAGCCGCCCAGGCCTGCAAGCCCAGGTGTGGTGTGTCCTGCAGATCGGCTACTTCAAGGCCAAGCAGACCTTCTTCACTTTCACCTGGGAGGACGTTCAGGACGACCTCGCCTTCGTGCTCAGCCGGTATTTCAAGGACGAATCGTTCGAGCCCCGCGCAGTAACCAAGCACGAGCACTACGCGCAGCGCGCCCTCATCGCCAGGCTGTTCGGCTATCGCCTTTGGACCAGCGAATTCCTGGAGCAGCTTGGACAACAGGCAGCGCAGATCGTGCGCCGGGACGTGACACCCAGCTTCGTGGTCGCCGAGCTGATCGCCTACCTCAACGCGCACAAGGTCGAGCGGCCCGGCTACACGAGGTTGCAGCGCGTGATCGGCGAGGCGCTTTCGGCGGAGCGGCGCCGGCTCGCCGATCTCCTCGCCGCACACCTCGACACGCCCACGACGGAACTGCTGGCCCAACTGCTCGTGCGCGACGACACGCTGTCCGAACTGGCGGCGCTGAAGCAGGACGCCAAGGATTTCGGCTGGAGGCAGATGGTGCGCGAGCGTGAGAAGCGTGCGACGCTGGAGCCGCTGTACCGCACTGCCAA
>DASTGE010000198.1:0-2372 GCA_035719405.1 Burkholderiaceae bacterium | reverse complement strand
CGCCCATCTCGCCCGCTTGCGGCCGGTACTTCTACATGGCGGGCGCCTTCCTGTTCACCGGCGCCCAGAACGGCGGCTTCGCGGACTTCTCGCACACGCTGGAAATCACAAGCGTCAGCGTGGGCGACGGCGCGGCGCAGCCATTCGAAGCGCTGTCGCCGGTGCCCGAACCCGCTTCGGCCACGCTGCTGGCCGTCGGCATGCTCGGTTTGTTCAGCATCGTCACGCGACGGCGCCTGGGCCGCTGAGCGCCGGCGGGGCACAGGGGAGTCAGTGGCGCCGCAAGGCGGGCGGAACAAGTGGGCCAAAGAGAACGCTGGTGTTCCCCTCGCATTCAGCGGCGCGTATTCGGAGGCCGTGCAGACCGCGCTGCCGGCGGCCCGGCAGGTCTCTGATCGTTGGCACCTGCTCCCTGCGGGGGGGGCAACGCTTGAGCGATGATCGACGCGCTGCACGCTGAGGGTCACTCGATGAAAGGCGTTGGGCGTGAGTTGTCGATTGACCATCGAACGGTGCGCAAGTTCGTCACGAGAGGGATCGAACGTCTGGGGTCAGGCGCATTCCTGCAAGGCTGAATCGTTGGCCGCGAAACCTGGGAACCAGCGCGCGAAGTCCTCACGCAAGCGTCCGTCGAGCACGCTGGTTCGTACTTGCAGGAGCAGGTGCGCGCCTTGTGGCGACCAGCGCATCTGCTGCGACTTGGACATGCGTTTGTCGATGATTTGATTGACGGCCGACTCTACGAACGAGGTCGAGATCCGCTCGCCTGCACGGTACCTTGGGCAGTAGTCGGGAATCGAGTCGGCATTGTTCTCCAGGTAGCGCAGCAACTCCGTGGTCAGCTTCGTCAGGCGCTTGAACACCGCCTCGCCTGGCACAGAGTGTCGTGCCATCACGACCAGCATCGACTGCAGCCGGCCGATGGCCCCGGCCGCGCGGCCGTGCCACAGGCGCCACATCGTGGAATCCATCCATTCGGAGAGCCGATCCTGGTCGCGCGCTGGAAGTCTCTCAGCGGCCTCCTTGCCGTTGATGACGCTGGTGAGCACCGTCAGCCGACGCGTGAGGTGGGAAAGCGTTCGATTTGATGGGGTCATGGGGAGCTGGGGAGGCTGCCCAATCAGTCAGCACGCCTGACCAGGCCTGACCAGGCTTTAGGCGGCTTAAGGTCGCCTGAGCTCCACCCCACGTAGGCATCATCATGGCGATATTCAGTTGGCGCCGTGGCACTTTTTGTACTTCTTGCCGCTGCCGCAAGGGCATGGCTCATTGCGGCCGACCTTGGGCGTCTCACGAACGTACGGTTGGTAAGGCGGCGTCTGGTCGATGTGACCCGGTACAAAGGCCTCCAACGTCTGCCGCGCGTTTTCGCCGCGTGACGTGGTCTCCTCGGCAAAGCAAGCCCACTTACCCAATTCGTGTTCGGGATCGGCCACGTACCCGTCGCGCCGCTCCTGCATCTGCTGTAGGCATTGCGCGAACGGCTGCGAGATCCATTTCTCGATGAACAGCAGGTCGGCATACTTTGGGTCAAGCAGCGCTTCGTCGAACCAGCCGCGAATTGCAGGTAGCATGTCCGCCGCACCCAAGTCGGTTGCAATATCCACCACCAAGTTCATGAAATCTAATTCGCCGGCGGTGGGCGTCTTGCCGGCACGGCTCGCGGCGGCCTCGCGTTCAGCCAGATCGCGCACGTAGGCCAGGACCGTATCGCACTGCGCGTCGCCTTCGACCACGCAGGCCTTCATTGCCTGAAGGGCAGCGTACCGCGCCCATGCGTAGGCGCCGGTGTCATCGGCCAGGGCCATCAGTGGTTGCAAGTCGCCGCGCGCCATCGAGCCAAGATTGCGGCCGAGCGACTCGGTCAGGTGATCGCCAAAAAGTGTATCCAACAGATCGTGGTCACGCATGCGTGCCAGAGCGAGTAGCGGCTGCAGGCCGCGCATGTCTTTCCACCATGCCAGCAGGTGCATCGCGTACACATGAAGCATGTAGTCATCACCCGCCCGCCACGGGTTCGCGGCCAGCGCTTCCAACTCCGCGACCAACCGCGGAGCAATTTCCTCGCGATGTGCGTCGGCCAACGCGAGGGCATCAGCAGGGAACAGCCTGGAAGACCGCGCCAGCGCGGAATACACCGTCATCCAGACATCTGGGCTAGAAACTTCGCTCGTCATTAATGCGCTACCAAGACAAAAAGGCTGAGTTTGGACCTATTATCAATTCCGTGTTGCCAACCGCGTTCAATTTCCATCGCCGCGAGAACTACGGGTCCTGCCACCCGGATGTAATCGTTTAGTCCCCCGACGCATTCATGAGGTCAGTGCGAGGTTTGCCGAAGCACAGTGGGAGGGGATGCAAGGCAAGGTGGG
>DASTGE010000197.1:0-4322 GCA_035719405.1 Burkholderiaceae bacterium | reverse complement strand
ATCATTGGCAACGTGTTCACGTACGAGCACAGGGGCAAGCAGTACATCGGCGTGTTCTCAGGTATCGGCGGCTGGGCCGGCATCGGCATGGCAGCGGGCCTGGAGAAAGACACTGACGGACTGGGCGCGGTGGGTGGCTATCGCGACCTGGCGCAGTACACCGAACTCGGCGGTTCGCTGACCGTGTTCGCCTTGCCATAAGCATTAGCGCAGAGAGCAATTGCAATGGCGCGCACTGCGCGCCATTGCCTTTCAAGGACGTCGTATTCCTCATTACAACGCGCTGAAAATGAACATTGCACACATTGCAGGCGGGCTCCTGCTCGCCCTCGGGCTCGCATCCGGCGGCGCACAGGCCCAGGATGCACAGCAGCAGACGCCCTACAAGGTGGTCGACGGTTACAAGGTCGACGCCTTCACGATGAAGGGCTTCCGCACCTGGCGAGCCGCGGCCTGCGACCGTTGCCACGGCGCGAACCAGGAAGGATTGGTCGGTCCATCGCTGATCAACAGCCTCAAGATCTTGAGCAAGGAAGATTTCATCAAGACCGTGCGCGACGGCCGGCTCGACAAAGGCATGGTCAGTTTCGGTAACAACAAGGTCGTCATGGACAACATCGATGCGTTATATGCCTATCTGAAGGGCCGCTCGGATGGCGCGATCACCCGTGCGAAGGTCGAAGAGATGCAGCAGTAGTTCAGGAGACCGGCAAATGAGAAGTTGCACCGGGCTTGCGGGTACAGGGTCGAGGCGTCGTCTTGCCTGGCGCCGACTGGCATGTGCCGCCGCAGCAGCCGCATGTGCCTCGGTGGGCGCGCAGACCGAGGGCCGCTCGGCATTCCGTGTCTGTCAGGATCCCAACAACCTGCCCTTTTCCAATACCAGGGGCGAGGGCTTCGAGAACAAGATCGCGGAACTATTCGCGCGCGAACTGAATCTGCCCGTCACCTATTACTCGTTCCCCCAGCGTCTGGGTTTCATACGAAACACGTTGCGCTTCAAGCTCCCCGGCGAGGACTTCCGCTGCGATGTCGTGATGGGCGTGCCTGCCGGCTACGACCAGGTGTCGGCAACCAAGCCGTACTATCGCTCCGCCTACATGCTGGTATTCGCCAAAGGCAATGGACTCGACGGGGTGAAGAACTCCGATGACCTCCTCAAGCTGCCCCAGGACAGGCTGAAGAAGCTGCGCATCGGCCTTTATAACCGTACACCGGGCTCGGAATGGCTTGCACACCACGGCCTGGTCGACCAGGCCGTGCCCTATCCGATCCTGAATCCGGACCCTGACCAGTATCCCGGTCAAATCATCGAGCGTGACCTGGCCGGCGGAAAGATCGATGCGGCGATCGTCTGGGGTCCGCTGGCCGGCTATTTCGCGAGCCGGGTCAGGCAACCGCAGTTGGTCGTCGTGCCGATGAAGCCCGAGCAGGACATCAAGTTCGACTTCTCGATCGCCATGGGCGTGCGCTACGGCGAGGCCCAATGGAAACAGCAGATCGAGGCACTGATCGCCCGCATGCGTCCGCAGATCCGGGAAATCCTGAAGTCGTACAACGTGCCGGTGCTGGAGGACGAGGTGACGGCGGCAGGGGCAAACTGATGTCGCATGCGACTCGAAGCGCGGCGGGATCTGTGCGTCGCCATGTGCTGGCCGCGCTTGCCGCACTGTCATGGATGGCTGGCGCCTTCGGGGCCGACGAGACGAACTCATCTTCCCCGCCGTCAGAGGCCGAGCAGCTGCTGTTCGTGCAACCCCATCTGTCGAACATCGAGCCGCCGAGGACCTTGCATTACCGATACGTCCGCACGACCCCACGAGGACGGACGGAGGACGACGTGACGCTGTCCTTCACGGAGAGCGGCCCCCATCAGTGCTGCTCGGTGCACGGCCAGTATCTGTCGGGCGCCCAGGCCCTCAACCTGCCCGACATGGCGGAGGCCAGGTCGAATCCGGTGCTGCTCTATTTCCTCGAACATCAGGTGCGCCAGCTGCAGCAGCGCACCGGCGGCAACGCCGCACATTTCAGGCGCATCGCGCGAATGTCGATAGCCGAGTCGGCCACGATCACGCCGGGCTCGATCCAGTGGCAGGGCAAGGAGGTGGCAGCGCGAACGGTGCGGGTCAAGCCGTATGTCAACGACCCCTATCGGCAACGTTTCGCGGCGGAAGCGGGCACTGAGTACAGCTTCGTGCTGGCCGATGCCGTGCCCGGCGCGGTGTACCAGCTGCGCGCCGCGGTGACCGACCCGCGTGCGGCCCGCGAAGAGGTGCTGACGCTCGATGATGAGCAGCCGAAGTAAGGCCAGGTTGGCTGAGGTGGAATGATGATTCGACGATTGATGCTGGCGCTCGCCGCCGCGTCGCTTCCCGCAATGGCAATGGCGCACGACTATCCCACGATGGAGCGCGTGGTGTATGTGGAATCGTGCATGCGCGACCATCCCGGCCCGCATTACGAGATGGTCAGCAAGTGCTCGTGCGCGCTCGACAAGCTCGCAAGCCAGCTCACCTACGACGACTTCGTCGGCATGACCACTGCCGTCAACGCCAACAGCATCGGCGGCGAGCGCGGCTCGTACATACGCGACGTTGACGCGCTGCAAAAGCAGATCCGGGACTTCCGCAAGATGCAGTCGCAGGCCTTCAAGGATTGCTTCATCGGCAACACACCGCGGTAGGACGGGACCCGACGACCAGAGCGTACGGAAGGGTGCAGGGTTGCGGGAGTTGCGGGAGTTGCGGGAGTTGCGGGAGTTGCGGGAGTTGCGGGAGTTGCGGGAGTTGCGGGCGACGATGCTCATGCCCAGCCATGGAGCACCGGGCGCCTCGCGACCGCTCATCGAACGCACCGACGGTTATCTCGCCCAACTCGAGTCGCAGGTCCGGGCGGTTCTTGAACGAGGCGGCCGGCTGCAGGACGCAGAGCGAGAGGTGACGATGGACACCTGGCACGACTGGGCCCTGTATGAGCAGGTGCATGCGCGCAACGTGCACCGCCAGTTCCTCGCGGTAGAACGGGCGTGGATGTCACCATCCCGCCCCACAAGTTCGCATTGATGGGCTCGTTCATATCGAGCAGGCCTCGGGCAACTTGCGCCTGGCCCGCCGATGAACCTTGACGCCGCAGACCGGCCGGTGCTGCAGCTCTTCCACCCTGGCGCCGTTGGCCTTCTGCGCCCCCGGTCTTCCCGAATCAAAGTCCAGTGGTTTGCGGATCCTTCCTGCCATCGACAATTCTGACTTGCCCCATCTTGACCTCCATGCCCTGGATGAGCGGTGTCGTTGGATGGTGGATCAGATGATTACGCTGTCGCTTTGTTACCTCTGCCCGCCCGCCTGTCTCTCTTTGCGAGCGTTCCTCCTTCTGTCTCATTCCAAACTCGGTTAATTGAAGGAAACCGTTGTCGCCATCTCCAACAACAGAAACATAGGGACGCACACGCTCGATCAGGCGCTCACCCAGGCCTGCATCATCCATATACAACGCAGCATCTTCTACGCTTCTTATGTCTCCTCCTCGCCCAACCGTCTCCAGCAGGATGCTAAATTCGCGATCGTTGAGCGGTTCCAGCGCCGGGGGTCGACTTTGATCTGTTGCAGTCGCACTCGTACCTCCCGTACTGTCACGAGCGACCACGCGTTGAGGATGTCGAGCCCCCTCGAAGTCTGGGGCCCTCTGCCTCACCTCCCCTCCTCTTGACGAATCAACCGGACTGCTGCGGGCAGCCGTACCGGAGCTGCTGCCGGCACCCCAACCGCTGGACACTTCGTCGAAAAAGCTAGGCGATGGCCCATACGTTTGCACCCCTCCCGGCCGCTCGCTCAATGAGGTGGATGACCCACTGGCGTCAGATTCAATTCCCTGGCCATAAACATCATTGAAACTCAAGCCTGGCGTCTCGATGACGTGTGGCACGGGTGGATTGGAAAACCCTTCCGACGGCTGCGCCGCGGGTCTCGAGCGGGTTCTCATCCAATGCGGCAATCTGGTTGCTTTCGACTCTATATACTTGTCATGCATTCGACTAACAAGCCCCCTCATCGACTCCAGATCAGAGTCGGACATGTGCTTGAATATAGCGTGCTTTTCGTTGATCTTGTTTTCACCTATTAAAAGCAGGCGCGCGGACCTTTTATGATGAATGGCCTTACTCAGGTCATCAAAGGTTCTCAATTTACCACTTTCGAAATCCGGCGCGTATTTCAAAAGCAACTCCCTCTGCTCGTTCACTGTCGCCGGACTTTGACTCGACCTCCATCCCTTGGACGATCGTGACGCCAACTGAGTAGAGCTCCACTTTTGATGCTCGTTGTGGC
>DASTGE010000196.1:0-4112 GCA_035719405.1 Burkholderiaceae bacterium | reverse complement strand
ATGAGGCGGCCCTTGACCGTCGTGGTGATGCCGGCGTCGTTGATGTAGGCGCCAACGCTTTCCTGGTCACGGGTGACCGCGCAGCCGGCTGCGGTCAGCAGGGCCACGGCCGCGTGCGGTGCATGCAATAGCGGTGCGAATGATCATGTTGAACCTCCGATTGATGTGAGCTGGAACAGGCCACAAGCCCGGCGGCTGCGCAACATTCGATTGCTGCCCAGCCCGCTTTCGTACGCTACTGCCCGGCAATAGCGATCGCTTGCGCAGCATCAACTCCTGAGGATCCAGGGTTCGTCAGGGCACAACGCATTTGCCGTGAAGCGCGTAAGCTGAAACCGCCCGGCGCGGGCAGTAACGCTCGGAACGCTCGGACCCCGGGGTTCCATATCTCAACATCAGGAGATTGCCGTGAGTCTTGGAACCATTCTGTTGATCGTTCTGCTCTTGATGGTTGTCGGCGTCATCCCCGCCTGGCCGCACAGCCGAGGCTGGGGTTACGCGCCCAGCGGGATATTGGGGCTGGTGGTGGTCGTTGTCTTGGTGCTGCTGCTGCTGGGACGCCTGTGAGTCGTGGCCGCCGGCGGGTCCGGTGCTGCGCGTTGGGGCTGTACCTTGCGGGGCTGGCCGCGTACAGCAGCCTGCCCGTCATCGTGCCCGACCTGGCTCGACCGAGCGCCGAGCCGGTGCAGCTTGGGGGCTCGCACGGCCCGCTGTCGCCCGCGCGCAGCGAGGAGATCCTCAGCCGGCTGGCCAGAGGCGGCCAGGAGACCGACATATTCGCGCGCCACCTCGCGGTCGAGCAGGAGATCGTCGGCAGGCCGCTCACCGCCGGCAACGACGTCGTGCTGCTGCAGGACGGCCCCAGCACCTACCAGGCCATGCTGGCGGCCATCCTCGCCGCGCGCGACCACATCAATATGGAGAGCTACATCTTCGATGACGACGAGGTTGGCCAGCGCTTTGGCGAGGCGCTCATCGCCAAGCAGAAGCAGGGCGTGCAGGTCAACCTGATCCGCGACAGCGTGGGCACGCTGCGTACGCCGGCCGCCTTCTTCGAGCGGCTCGCCACGAGCGGCATCAAAGTGCTCGAATTCAACCCGGTCAATCCGCTGACGGCCCGCAAGGACTGGGCGCTGAACCAGCGCGACCATCGCAAGCTGCTGATCGTCGACGGGCGAATCGCTTTCCTGGGCGGTATCAACGTCAGCAGCGTGTACTCCGGCGGGTCCTTCACCCAGACCTCGCGTGTGCGGCCGGGCGGCACTCCGCCTTGGCGTGACACCGATCTTCGGCTCCAAGGCCCGGTGGTGGCGGAGTTCCAAGAGCTTTTCTTGGCGACATGGGCGGCACAGAGAGGCGGAGAACTACCCACGAAGAACTATTTTCCACCGCCCGAGCGCGCCGGCCGGCAGGTAGTGCGCGCCATCGGCAGCTTGCCCGAGGAGGCCTTCTACGCCACGCTGCTCTCTGCCATCGGCAGCGCTGAGACCAGCGTGCACCTGACCAACGCCTACTTTGCGCCCGACCCGCAGCTGCTCTCCGCGCTCAAGGCGGCGGTGGGCCGCGGCGTCGACGTGAAGCTGATCCTGCCCAGCCAGACCGACTCCTGGCTGGTGTTCCACGCCGGCCGCAGCTACTACGATGAGCTGCTGCGCGCGAGGGTCAAGATCTACGAGCGGCATGGCGTGATCCTGCACTCCAAGACGGCGCTGGTCGACGGCATGTGGACCACGGTCGGCTCGACCAATTTCGATAGCTTTCTGCACAACCACGAGCTCAACGCCGTCGTGCTTGGGCGCGAATTCGGCCAACAGGTGCAGGCGATGTTCGCCAGGGACCTTGCGAAGTCGGACGCGATCACACTCGAGCGGTGGCAGCAGCGGCCTCTCGGCATGCGCGTCAAGGAGATGCTCGGCCGGATGTGGGAATACTGGCTGTGAGCCGGGACAGGGCCGGGCCCAGCGGGCGCATCGCCATGATGGGTTGATCAGCCGCAATCCAACCTGGGTGGGCGTGCCCTAGAAAATCGCGCAACGACCCGCGTCAAAGAGAAGACAGTGATGCCTGCTTTGAATTCCCGGGCCGCCGCTGCGGCAAAGCTGCCCCCGCACCGCGCGCTGATCCGGCACATCGTCAACAGCGTGGCGCTGGGCCAGAAGTACCACCTGAAGGTCATCTTTTCTGACGGCACCACCTGCGACAGCACGCACCTTGGCGACCCCGACGTGACCATCGTCTTCCGCCACCGGCGCGCCGAGTGGCGCATGGTGCTGGGCGGCATGTTCGAGTTCCTCGAGTCTTACTTCGACGGCGACGTGGACATCGTGGGCGAGCACGGCCTGCGCAAGCTGGTGAATATCGGCTACCGGAAGCCGTTCGGCCGCATCGAGCACCCGTTGACCTTCCTCAAGCGGCGCTTCCTCGAATGGAGGCAGAACAACAAGGATCCCGGGCAGGCCAAGCGTAACGCCGTCTTCCACTATGGCCTGCCGACAAAGTTCTTTCACCTCGTGCTGGGCGACACCTATGGCTACAGCGAGGGATTCTGGAAGGACGACACACGCAGCCTCGACGAGGCGCAGCACAACAACTTCGACATGATCTGCCAGAAGCTTCAGCTGCGGCCCGGCGACAAGCTCGTCGAGGTCGGGCCCGGCTGGGGGCACCTGTTGATGCTCGCGGCCGAGAAGTATGGTGTGGAGGTGACCGGCTACGGGCTGGTCGCCAGCCAGAACGACGCGATGCGCATGCTGATGAAAGAGCGCAACTTCAGCGGGAAACTCACGCTGGTGGAGAAGGACCATCGGGAGCTGGCTGGCGAGCCCGCGCATTACGACCGGTTCGTTTCGGTCGGAGTTCATGAGCACGCGGGGCGGGACTGCAACGAGCAATGGATCGCCAGCATCGCGCGCGCCCTGCGTCCTGGAGGCATCGGGCTGATATCCGCAACCTTCAACATGCGACAGCGGCCGACCAACTACTGCACCATCAAGCATCTCTTTCCAGGCGGCTCAAGCCTCGCACAGACGCTGGTGTTCATGGAGAAGCACGGCTTGAACGTACAGACCATCGACAACCTCTCGTACCACTACCACCGCACGGTCGAGCATTGGCTGAGAAACTTCGAGGCCAACTGGGATCGAATCCGCGCGATCGACCCGGTTCGTTTCAGCGAGAAGTTCCGCAGGACCTGGCTGTTCTACCTGGGCGGTGCGGCCGAGACCTTCGAGGCCGCGCGCGAGATCATCAACTGCTATCACGTGACCTTTGTGAAGGGGCATTTCGTAAGTGCCTCCTCCCGGACGAATTCGCCAGCACACGGCGCGCAGGGCGCGCTGCCGGTAAGTTGATGCAGCGCAATGCCGTCCCCTGGCTCGCGGCCTAGATTCAGACTTCGTCCCGGATGATCAACGCGCGACTGGCATGGTCAGCGGTTCTCCAACCCAACGCACCGCGGAGGTGAAGTTATGAACAAGGATCAGGTCAAGGGCGTCATCAAGGAAGCCACCGGCAAGGCGCAGCAGAAGATCGGTCAGATCATGGGCAGTTCCGAGCAGGAAGCCAAGGGCCTGGCGAAGAAGGTCGAAGGAAAAGTTCAGCAGAAGATCGGCGACGCCAAGGAGAAAGTTTCGGACGCCAAGGAAAATCTGAAGAACGTGGGCGACGGGACCTGATGCCTCTGAGCGGCGTCAAGAGCCCGTTCGATTTCTAAACTACCTGAAACCTGCCGTTCGCCGACGGTAGGTTGTGGCCGTCATTCCTTCCGGCTTCGTGCCGATGCCAATACCATGCGATGTCACTCGGTAGGTCCAGCGTATGCTTGTGATCATGCAGTGAACTCCGAAGTACGTCGCCTCGGGCGCCATGGAGTACTTGGAGATCACCCCTGGACAGGAGGCGCCAGCGGTATTGCCGACCTGGTTGACGCCGGCGGTCGCGCGCCACCGGCCCTGTGTGCGATGTCGTAGTACTCATGCGTGCCGGACGGCGGCGCGGCGCCCGTCTTGCCCCTGACCTTGTTCCCCACTCCCTGGGCCAGCGCGCCCAGGTCGCTCCAGGTGATCGCGAACACCGCACGGCCGGCCAGGAAGTGGTCCCACCCTCGGCCATGG
>DASTGE010000195.1:0-5207 GCA_035719405.1 Burkholderiaceae bacterium | reverse complement strand
GGTCGTCAACAACCGCTCGACCACGGATGCCAAGGGCAAGACCACGGTCTCCCCGCTCACGAAGGACGAGTTGGACAAGCTGACCGCACTCGTGCAGGAAAGCATCGGCTACAGCAAGGAACGCGGCGATTCAGTGAAGGTCATCAACGCGCCGTTCAAGGCCGAGCTTGCGCCGAAGCCCGAGGAGCTTCCACTGTGGAAGCAGCCCTGGCTGCTGGACCTGCTGCGTGCCGGGGCGGTGCCGGCGGCATTGGGCCTGACCGCGATGTTCGTCGTGTTCGGCCTCATCCGCCCGGCCTTGCGCGCCATGCAGCCGCCCCCGCCGGTCAAGGGCGGACAGCTCGACGTGGTGGCCGACGAGGATCCGGCGCCGGTGCCGCAACTGCAGGCACCGCAGAGTGCCGATCGCCTGGCCAACGCCCGCACGCTCGCCAAGGAGAACCCGGCCGCGGTGGCTCACATCGTGCGCAGCTGGGTCAGCGGCGAGACGGACTGATGGCGGGCACCCCACATGGATGAACAGGGACTGGAAGACGCCGCGATCCTGCTGATGTCGCTGGGCGAAGAGGAAGCGGCGGAGGTGTTCAGGCATCTCGCACCGAAGGAGGTGCAGCGCCTGGGCGAGACGATCGCGAAGATGAAGGCGATCCCTCGCGAGAAGGTCGAGGGCGTACTCGAGCGTTTCAGCCACGAGGCACAGGACCAGAGCATGCTCGTACCCGACACCGACGAGTACGTGAAGGCCGTGCTTCGCAAGGCACTGGGGGAGGACAAGGCCAACCTGCTGATCGACCGCATCCTGCAAGGCAGCGACGTGACAGGCATTGAAAGCCTGAAGTGGATGGATGCGTCGTCGGTGGCCGAGCTGCTGCGCAACGAGCATCCGCAGATCGTCGCGGCCATCCTCGTGCATCTGGACTATGAGCAGTCATCCACGGTGCTCAAGTGCTTCACCGAACGGCAGCGCAACGAGGTGTTGGTGCGCATCGCCACCATCGACGGCATCCAGCCCTCCGCGCTCAAGGACTTGAACGAGGTGATGAGCAAGGTGCTGGCCGGCGGCGACCGGCTCAAGAAATCGACGCTCGGAGGCGTGAAGACAGCGGCCGAGATCATCAACATGCTCGGCTCGTCGGTGGAGACCTCGGTGCTCGACTACATCCGCGAGGCCGACAACGAGCTGGCCCAGAAGATCATGGACAACATGTTCACCTTCGACGACCTGGAGAAGCTCGACGACAAGGGCATCCAGGCGTTGCTGCGCGAGGTGCAGTCTGAATCGCTGGTGATCGCGCTGAAAGGCGCCACGCCGGAACTGCGCGAGAGGATCTTCCGCAACATGTCGACGCGCGCCGCGGAAACCTTGCGCGAGGACCTGGACGGGCGCGGCCCGGTGCGCCTGAGTGAGGTGGAATCCGAGCAGAAGGAGATGCTGAAGATCGTCCGCCGCCTGGCCGACGAAGGCCAGATCGTGTTGGGAGGCGGAAGCGATGACCAATTCGTCTGACCGCCGGACCGCCCCTCGGCAGGTGCCGCCGCCGAACACGGCGCCCAAGCCGGCATATGCCCGCTTCATCCCGCGCGAGGAATTGGGTGACGATTTCGCGAGCTGGACGCCGGGCTCGTTGGGAGGGAATGCCTCGCCGCAGTCCGGCATGCGCGCGGCAGAGCCGCCGCCGCCCGCCGGTCCGACCATCGAGGAATTGCGGGCGCAGATCCACGCGGCACGACAGTCCGGCTACCAGGACGGGTATCGCGATGGACTGGTGGCGCTCGAAGGCTTCAAGCAGACGGTGGCGCAGCAGATGTCGGTCCAAGTCGGCCAGCTGCTGCAAAGCTTCGACGCACAACTCGACGCACTGGAGCAGCAGATGGCCTCTGCCATCGCGCGCACCGCCACTGAACTTGCGCGGCAGATCGTTCGCGCGGAACTGTCGCAGAAGCCGGAGCACGTCGCCATGGTGGCGCAGGACGCCGTCAATGCCGTGCTGATGAGCGCGCGGCACATCCATGTGCACGTCAATCCGGAGGACCAGACCATCGTCGCCGAGGGCGCATCAGAGGCGCTGCAGGCGCGCGGCGCGAGGCTGATCCCGTCGCCGTCCATCAAGCGCGGAGGCTGCCTCATCGAATCGGATGCCGGCTCCATCGACGCACGCATCGAAGCGCGGTGGGCGCAGGCGGCCAAGGTGCTGGGGCAGGAGGGTGCCGTGGACTGGGAAGACGAGGGTGCCCATGAAGAATGATCACGACCAAGAACAAGAAGAGCACAAAGTCGCCGCAGCGACCCGTCCCGATTTCTCCGCCTCTGCGTCGGGCGGCGATACTCGACCGGCCGGGGAAGGCATGCAAGGGCTGAACGCGAATGCCTCGCTGTCGTTCCTCGTGTTCCTCGTGCTCTTCGTGCTGTTCTTTGTGGTGACGCTGCTCGCATGAACCCGACGCCGCAGAAAGACCGCACGGGCCGCTGGGAGCGCTACCTGCGCGACCTGCAGGAACATGCCCGTGCCGCGCAGCCGCTGGAGACAGAAGGCTCGCTCGTGCGCGTGACCGGCCTCGTGCTCGAAGCCGCCGGCGTGCGCGTGCCGGTAGGCTCGGTGTGTGAAGTGCATGCGCTCGGTACAAGCGGCCAGCCGCCGGTGCTCGCAGAGGTCGTCGGCTTCAATGGCGACCGTGCCTTCCTGATGCCCACCGGCGAGATTCACGGGCTGGCCAGCGGGGCGCGCGTCGTCCCTCGTCCCGCGCCGCGCGTCGTGCCCCGACTCGGACGCGAAAACCACCCATGGCGCCGCAGCGAGGACCGCGGCCTGCATCTGCCGATGGGCGAAGGCATGCTTGGGCGTGTCGTCGATTCGCACGGTCATCCGCTGGACCGCCAGGGTCCGCTCGCGTTGGTGCGCAACGAGCCGATGATCCGCAGGCCCATCAATGCGATGGACCGCGACCCCGTGCGCACACCACTGGATACCGGTGTACGGGCCATCAACGCGATGCTCACCGTGGGACGCGGCCAGCGGCTTGGCCTCTTCGCCGGCACAGGCGTGGGCAAGTCGGTGCTGCTGGGGATGATGGCGCGCTACACACAGGCCGACGTGATCGTCGTCGGGCTGATCGGCGAGCGCGGGCGCGAAGTCAAGGAGTTCATCGAAGACATTCTGGGTGACGACGGATTGAAGCGCTCTGTCGTGGTGGCCGCGCCGGCGGATGCGCCACCGCTCGTGCGCATGCAGGGTGCAACGTATGCCACTGCCATCGCCGAGCACTTCCGCGATCGCGGCCTGCATGTGCTGCTGTTGATGGATTCGCTGACCCGCTATGCCATGGCCCAGCGCGAGATCGCGCTGGCGATCGGCGAGCCGCCAGCCACGAAAGGGTATCCGCCAAGCTGCTTCGCCAAGCTGCCGCAGTTGGTCGAGCGATCCGGCAACGGCCTGAACGGCGTGGGTTCGATCACTGCCTTCTATACGGTGCTGAGCGAGGGCGACGACCCGCAGGACCCGATCGCCGATGCGGCGCGCGGCATTCTCGACGGCCACATCGTGTTGTCGCGCGAACTGGCCGAAAGCGGCCACTATCCGGCCATCGATGTCGAGCGCTCGGTGTCGCGCGTCATGACCAGCGTGACGACACGCGAGCACATGGACGCGGCGCGGCGCGCGCGGCAACTGCTGGCCCGCTACAACAAGGCCCGCGACCTGATCCAGCTCGGCGCATACGTGCCAGGCCACGACCACGACCTCGACATGGCCGTGCGGGTGCACCCTCGCCTCATCGCGCTGCTGCAGCAGGACATGCACAGCCCCGCGAGCCTTGCCGACAGCCGGCGTCAGCTGGCGGGCGCGGTAAGCACCTGAATCAGCGACCAGCCCCGCCCTCGATCGACATGAATGACACCCTGAACCTCCTGCTGCAACACGCCGAGGCCGAGCGCGACGAAGCGCTCGCGCTGCTGCAGCAGATCAACTCCCGCGCGGAGGCGGCGCGCGCACAGCACGACCAGCTCATGAGCTATCGGGACGACTACCGACAGCGGTGGTCCGGCCGATTCAGCCAGGGCGGCGCGATCGAGATCGTGCAGTGCTACCACAGTTTCAGCGAGCGTCTGGAGCAGGCCATCTGTCAGCAGTCGCAGATGGTTTCTCAGCTGGTCGCGCAGGCCGAGCGGCTGCGTGAACAGCTCAAGGAACGCGAGTTGCGTGCGGCATCGGTCGGCAAGCTGATCGAGCGCCGCCGCCAGGAGCTCGATCGTTCGAATCAGCGCCGGGAGCAGAAGACCGCCGACGAGGCCGCGCAGCGCGCAGCCTGGAACGGACGTCTGCTTTCGCGTGCTGCCGACCCCTTCAGCTGACGATCACGAGGCAATCCCGATGAACGTGGCAATCGCAAACGCAGGCGCTCCTTCGAGCCCCACCGCCTCCCTGCTGCCGGCCACTGCCGGATCCGCAGGCCCTTGCGCTGAACGTGGCGGCAGCGAGTCCACTTCTTCATTCGCGGACAGCCTGGCGCTCGCGAAGCAGGCCCAGCAGGGCAGCGAATCGGCGCAGGCACCGGCATCAGCCGACGAGCAAGCGGCAACCGATGCCCCGGCAGATGCGGACGGGAAAGAGCGGGACTCACGAATGGGTGGGAAGCGTTCTTCACGCGACGATGAAGCCACGCCGGACTTGTCTGCATGGCTTCCCGGATGGACACCTCCACCCACGCCAGTACCTCGCGCTGACGGTCCGGACCCGGGCACCGGATCAGTGGAGCGCGACCCACGAGACGTGCCTGTGCTGGGGGGCCATCAAAACGGCAAGGCCCTGACGCACGGCACGTTGGCAAGCGGTACCAGCGGGGAGATCGATACCTCGCGACCCGATGCCCGGGCTGAATCGTCAGGACCGGCGCCGAGCATCTTCGAAGGCACCGACAAGAGTCTTTCGGCAGCCTCTTCCGCCCCGACTGACCCCCGCGCGCAGGATGCAATGACATCCAGCGCGATCTCGCATCCCGCGCCGCCCTCCACTTTCGACACATCGCCCGCATCACGGGCGGCCCCGTTCGAGGCACGCTTGTCCGCCCACATCTCGTCGCCGGAATTCGCACCCGCGCTCGGTGTGCAGCTCAGCGTGCTCGCCCGCGAAGGCGTCCATGAGGCGCGCCTGCATCTTCATCCCGCCGAAATGGGGCCGATCTCGGTACAGATCGCGCTTCAGGGCACGCAA
>DASTGE010000194.1:0-4352 GCA_035719405.1 Burkholderiaceae bacterium | reverse complement strand
CCTCCGCGCGGAGCTTGAGCTTCCAGGCGTCGAGGAAGTACTTGGTGCCCCAGCTGATTTCGCCACCGGGAATGTACTTCGCGCCGTCGCCGTAGCTGCCGAAGAAGCCGCCGGACGGATTCTGGATTTTCTCCAGATAGGCCATTGCCCGGTCGGCCCGCGCCATCTCACCGAGGTGATACCAGACGATCGCGTATTGCGCCATGCCCGTCGAGCAGATCCAATTCACGTCCGGATACGCCGGGATGCTGCCATCCAGACGCTGGCAACGTGCAACGTCCGCCATGCCGCGTGCGGCAAGCTCGGTCTCGCCGAGTTCGACGAGGGCCTCCATCGCATACGCATGGAAGTGCGACAGCCGGTTGAATGGCACCAGGTCGGGCTGCGCCTTGTAGTAGGCGAGCACTCGGCGCGCTGCCTCCTGGTAGGCAGGCACTGCGAGACGTCGCCCTGCTTCGACCAGCGGCGGCAGCACGTAGGTGTGAATCAGGTCGCTGGCAATGCCGGTCCACTGCTCGGTGGAGGGCGTCATCAGCCGGCCGCTTTCATGCACTTGCGTGAGCGTCCAGTCGCAGGCCTTGCGCAGAGCGGTTTCCACGCCGGGTACGTCGCCCAAGGCAGCGACGAAGCCACGCATGACCTGGCCGGTGTCGAAGGTGTAGGGCACGCCGTCCGGCGCGGGGATGGCACCATCCGGATGTTGGATCGACATCAGCCAGCGCGTGCAATCGCGCGCCAGTTCGGTCTCGCTCCAGGCGTAGAGCGTAGGCACCCAATAGCCTGTGACTTCAGGGTAGGGCACGGGCTGGCGGGTGTGAACGATGATGCCCTTGCCCGGCACGCGATGGTTCTTGAACCATTCCATGGCGCGTTGATGGCTCGGGCTCTTGCGCCTCCAAAAAAGCATTGTGATCAACCTTTCCTCAGGGCTGGCAGCAGGTAGCGCAGCATCAATTTGAAGTGTTTGGTCCGGGGGCGCATGGCGCAGGCGCGCGCAAGGGCGCCGAGTCCGGCGCGGGACGGGCGGTCAGCGAGCACATAGGCCTTGCCGAAGTAGCTTTCGGAAAGGTTCCCCTCCAGCAATTGCAGCTGCTTGCCGAGTAGGCGGTGCTCGGCCCGGAATCGTGCGACCAGCGCTTGCGCTGAAGTCAGCACGTTGTCGGCTTGACGAAGATGTCCGGCGCGGGCGTCGTCTCCTGCCCAACCGAAGTTGCTGTCGTGGATGCGCCAGCGTGTCAGTGCATCGACGGTCAGTGCGACGCGGCAACGGGCTGCAGCACGAACCGCCCATGCGGATTCGGAGAATGCGCCTGTCTCGTCGAAGCCGCCGACGATGTTCCAGGTGCCACGGCGAGCGGCAGGACGTTGGAAGTCGATCGGCACCGCCCGCACCAGCGCGGCGAACAGCCGGTCGTCAAAGAAGTGCAGGCCGTCGCGGACCTCGCGCCCTGCCTCGGCGACGATCTTGCCCACCGCCTGTTTGCGCCGCTCGGCGACACCACTCGCGTAAGTGCCGAAAGGCTCGACGCCGAGAAAGACGCAGTCCAGGTCGCGATGACACTCGTAGACCTCGCGCATGCGTTGGAGCGCATGAGGCTTGAGCAAGTCGTCATCGTCCAACAGGGTTACCACCTCGCCGCCGGCCGCCCACACTCCTGCATTCTTCGCCCGCGCGACGCCCTGCGAGCGTGAATGGCGAATGAAGGTGACGGAGCGGCCGAACGCGCGTTCGACCGAGGCGCGATCGATCGGAGGATCGGACCCGTCATCCACGATGACCAGCTCGCACTTAGCGTGCGTCTGCGCCGCCACGCTGGCAACGGCCTCCAGCAGCAGCGCGGGCCGGTTGTATGCGGGGATGACGACAGAAATTCTCATCGGGCATCCTCGCTGCGAGCTTGACCGTTGCGCGGCTCCTCGATGCGCAGCACACGGTCGCCTGCCACGTTGCGCAGTTCCTGCACGGTTCCGCTCGGCCATTGCACCACGATGCTCTCTGCCTGCGCGGCCGAGCCAAGCCCGAAGTGCAGGCGCATATGGTTCTGCGCGCGATCGTGAATGCCGGCGTCCTGCAGCCGTGTCTGGGTGATGCCACCTGCCGCGACCCGCACGAAGGCACCGATGCCGTCCCGATTGGAGCGCGTGCCGCTCAAGTCGATCTCCAGCCAATGGCGCCCGCGGCCGGCACTGCCGTTGTTGTGCAGCAGACGGTAGCCGCCCTTGTCTGACGGCAGTCCCAGACTGCGGCCCATGCTGCCTCCCAGCGCGAGCAGGAGGTCCACATTGCCATCGCCGTCGTAATCGGCGGCAGCGACCGCATCGCCAACTCCCGCTGTACCGGCCAGTCCGCCTCCCGCGTCTTTAACGGCGCGAAAACTTCCCTTGCCGTCGTTCATCAGCAGCAGGTTGCGTCCGCGTCCGACATCACCGGAGGCGACGATGAAGAGGTCGATATGTCCGTCGTTGTCGAAGTCAGCAGCGACGACGTTCATGCCCGCAACCTGCAGATCTCCCAATCCGCGCTGCTTCGACTCCTCGACGAACTTGCCATCGCGTTGCATGAACAGCCGCAGCGGGGATTCCTCGGCCTGTGTTGGGCCGACGGGCTCCACCTTGCTGATGGGGCCTCCCGCTTCGACCGCGATTTGAATTTCCAGCGTCTTTGGATGTCCGGCAGCGAGGACCTCACGCGGCGCAGTGACGTGCAACTCCCAGCGATCACTGCCGGCAGAGCCGATCCAGACGCCAATACTCGCACCCGGAGCGCCATGCTTGGCCTTGCCCGACTGGGAGTTGACCTCGAAGCTCAGGTCCTTGGGACTCGTGCCCGTCTCGCCGATGTGCACGACTGTCGGCGCGATCAATTCTGATCCTTCACCGGACCCCGCCACCTTGACCGACATCGGCCCCGGCGCACTGAAGACAACGCCCATGTCCTCGCCGACGTGTGCCTTGTCGATCGCGAACGAGGCGATCAACCCTCGCTCGGAGGGGCGCCCCACGGCCACCGGCCCGGGGGCGTTCTTGCGAGCGAGCAGGACATCGAGTAGGCCGTCGTTGTCGAAGTCCGCAATTGCGACGTCCTCGAAGCCAGTTTGCGGCAACGACGAGAGGGCCTGTGCCGGGAGCTTGGCAAGGTCATAGGCCTGCAATGCACCGCCGGGGCCGATCAGGCGGCAGAGCATGTCCGCCTGAGGCCTCGGCTTCAATTGGGCGAGCACGCAGAAGGGCATGCTGCGTCCGTGCTGAGGCAGATCCTCGTCGGCTGCCACAAAGCCGGACTTTCCCTGCATGAAGACGAACGGCGGCGTCTGGCCATCGAACCGTGCCTCTGCGCCCTGCACGAGGTCGAGGCGGCCGTCGCGGTCTAGATCGACCCACAACGGCATGCGCGTCCGGCCTTCGAGGTTTTGCACGCCCATCGTTTCGGCCACGTCGATCAGTCGTCCGCCCTCGTTATGCAGCAGGCGCTTCGGCTCCGACCCGGCGCCGCGTACCGCTCCCGTGAGCTGTACGAGATCCTGATGGCCGTCGTTGTCGAAATCCGCCCAGGCGGCGCCGTGCTTGTCACCCTTCAGGTCGGCCTCGGCGAATACCTGGCCCGTGACCTCCGCAAAGCGGCCACCGCCAAGGTTGTGCAACAACGTCGCGTCGTTGAGGTGATTGGTGAGGTACAGGTCCGGCCGACCGTCGCTGTCGAAGTCGCCCCAGGCTGCGCCATGAGTCATGCCCACGTAGCGGTCAAGGATGGGGCTTGCAGCGGCGGTGGCATCGTCGAACATCCGCAGTTCGATTTCTCGGCCGCAGGCGGCAAGGAGCACCGCGCAGGCACTTGTCGCGATCAGTCGGATCACTCCGGGCCTCATGCCAGTGCCTCCGCGATTTCTGGCTGCAAGGTCTTCATGGCCTGCAGCCGCGAGTACATGCTCCAGCGTTCCTCGTAGAAGCGCGGCCGGGACTGGTGGAGCGCAATGCCGGGGCTTGCCTCGGAGGCGCACTCCCAGATCGGGCCGATGTCGTGAATCAGTGGTCGCTTGCGGCCCGAAAAGCTGAGGACGATGTCCTCCCCGTTCATCAGCTTGCGCTGGTCAGTGATACCGACGAGTGGGCACAGCCGGAAGTATTCGTCGAGATGCTCAGACGTGAAGGCGAAGAGGCCGTTCAGAATGTCCACCGGGCCGGTGACGCGGCGGGTGTGTACGAAGGGCCATTCGCGCGAGGGATCCTTGTCGGCGGTAAAGGACGCACCGAAGATGCCATGCGGCCGCTCCGGGGCGAGGCGGAGGTTCCAGTAAACCCATTGGAGCTGCGCGGGGTGGAGGAAGATGTCGTCGTCCACGCGGAGGTACAGC
>DASTGE010000193.1:0-4196 GCA_035719405.1 Burkholderiaceae bacterium | reverse complement strand
GCGCAGATCCGCACCGCCGTGCGCTTCGCCCGGCTGGCCGGAGGCGAGCAGGCGGTGGACGTCGAGCAGCTGATCGAGCGGCAGCTGTCCAACGCCGACCGTGCCCTCGGCAGCGGTGCCGGTGAACGCGGGGCGCGCCGTGTCGTGACGAGCTACGACCTGTCGCTGCTGAACGTGGAGACGCGCTTCGAGATCCCGGCGATCGTGGCGGCGTTGAAGCGGCGGGGGCATGGCACGCTGTGCTTCCATGGCGCGCCGGGTACGGGCAAGACCGCGCTCGCCGAGCACATCGCGGCGTCGTTGCAGCGGCCGTTGATGGTGCGGCAGGCGAGCGACATCGTCAGCAAGTACGTGGGCGAGACCGAGGCCAACATGGCCCGCATGTTTGCCGAGGCCGCCGACGAGAACGCCGTGCTGCTGCTTGACGAGGCCGACAGCTTTTTGCGCAGCCGGCGCATGGCGGAGCGCCATTACGAGGTCAGCGAGGTCAACGAGATGCTGCAGGGCATGGAGCGGTTCGGCGGCATCTTCGTATGCACGACCAACCTGTTCGAGGATCTGGATGATGCCGCCCTGCGCCGGTTCACCTTCAAGATCCGGTTCAAGGCCATGAGCGCCGAGCAGCGCGTGCGGATGTTCGTGATCGAGGCACTGGGGGGCGACGAAGGCGCCTTGACCGACGAGCAGCGCCACAGATTGGCCGAGCTGGATCAACTCGTCCCGGGGGACTTTGCGGCGGTCAAGCGCCAGGTCGAGATTCTCGGAACGCCCTTCGAGCCGCACGAGTTCCTGTCGCAGCTCGAGAGTGAGCATCGTGTCAAGCCGGAGGTGCGGCAACGGCGCGGGATCGGATTCGCGGCCCGCTCCTGAGGTCCGAGCCGCAGGCGGTGCGACAAGCCCTGGGCTTGGGCACACCGAGCGCACAAGCTTTCTTCACCCGCCAGGGCGCCAGCAAGCGTGACGGTGCGGCTCGGCTCGCGGCAGCGTTGGGCATCAAACTCGCGCATTCGCTGGGCGTCGGCGATGCCTCGACCGACGACTTTCTGGCCGATGTCGGCCTGGCGTCCCTGATGCCGTTCGTTCGTGGCGCCTCATGACGCCGGACAGGCCGCCGAACGACCCTCCCTCAGCGCCTGCACGACCTCGGCGATGGCGTCGGCGAGTCGCATGACGATGGCCCGGTGTGCGGCTGCGAGCGACGCATAGGACGGTGACGCACTCTCGCTCATTGTGCTGCTGCAAACCACGGCCGGCGCGTTGCCTCCCGGGGCACGCACGCTCCATACCGCCTGCTCGAGGGCGCCGCTCGCAAAGACCGAGTCGAAGCGATGCAGCTCGGCCTGCACCTCGAAGACCGGCAGTGCAGGTTCGCCTGCGACCCGCGGGCCGGAAGATCCTCGGCCAATGTCGATGGCCCCCAGTCGGCGTCCGAGCCGGTCTGACAGCGCGTCATGCCACTCGTCTGCCAGTCGTGCGACCCATCGCTGATGCTCCAGGACGGTCATCACTCCGTCGCCCGTGCGCACGACCCATTGCGAATGGTCGACCTGGGACGGCACGCTCACGCGGGCGAGGCGGAAGGCGACCGGCGCAGGCGAGGCGGCCGGGACGGTCGCGTTCGCCTCCGGCAAGAGGGTATGAAAGACGGTGGGAGGCTCCGACGTCGCGCAGCCCGCGAGGCCGATCAGCAGTGCCGGCAACAGGCACCGGGACGTGAGAAGACGCATGTGCAGGGACGGGTTCGCTCGTTGAGATGCCATCGGCTGCGCCTTAGCGTGGCGAAGCGGCAGTCGGCGCGGGATCGGGAGGCTTGCCCCTCAGGATCGATTCCGGATGGCGCTGCAGGTAGTCGCCCAATTCCCGCAAGGCCTTCGCCGCGCGCTGCAGTTCCTCAAAGGTCTGGTTCGCATTGCGTTGAAGAGGGGAGTCTTCCGCCGCGAGGTTGCGATCGAACTGCTGCAGTGTGCGCTCGCCGGCTCCCAGCGTGCGCTGCACCGATTCCAAGGTGGCCTGCACGCCGGCAAGGGCGCTGCGCGCCTCAGGGCGGAGTTGGCGGATCGCCTCGTTGACGCCGCGCAGAGTGCCGCGAAGATCGCGTCCGATCTGATCGAACGGAACCTGCGACAGGCGTTGGACGATTTGCATCACCTGAGGCTGGAGCTGGCCGAATTCCCCCGACATGGTCGGCAACGTGGGCACGCCGTCGTCGAGGCCCCATACGGCCGGCGGCTGACGGCGCGAGGGAAAGTCGAGCGCCACGTACATCTGGCCGGTGAACAAGTTGCCGGTGCGCAGTTGAGCGCGCAGGCCGTGGTCGACCAGTTGCTTCATCAGCTCCCGGCCGTCGGCAGGCATGCCCGCAAGCTGCGTCACACCCATGCGCAGAGGATAAAGATCGGCCTGGACTTCCACTGCGAAATGCTCGCGCACCTTTTCGTGTCGCAGTGCGACCGTGCGCACCCGGCCGACCTCCACGCCAAGCACCTCGATCGGCGCATTGACGCTGAGACCTCGTGCACTTTCCTCGAACACCATGCGCACCGGCATCGGCGGTCCGTCCGGCGGCGCAAGCGCGGACGCACGGTCGGCAAACAGCTTGAAGCGTGTGCCTTCCGGCGCTTGCGCCGCGGGTGCCGCGCTCGGCGCGTTGGCGAAGCCCACGCCGCCGGCAACCACGGAGGCCAGCGACTGCGTGTTCAGTGTGAGCCCGCTTGCATTCAGCCGGAGATCGATGCCGCTGGCGTTCCAGAAGCGCGACTGTGCCGTCACGAGCCTCTCGTTGGGAGACTCGATGAAGATCTGCACGGTGAGCCGGTCGGGGTCGGGCTGGAGCACGAAGCCGACCACCCGGCCAACCCGCGTGCGGCGGTAATACACCGGCGAGCCGATGTCGAGCGAGCCGAGGTCCTCGGCGTCGAGCACGAAGCTTCGTCCCGGCTCGTTGCGCAGCACGAAGGGCGGCGCTTCCAGTCCCTCGAAGCGCCGGCGCGACTCGGTCGACACGCCCGCGTCGACGCCGATGTAGGCTCCCGAGACCAGGGTGTTCAATCCACTTACGCCTGCCGTGCCGATTCGGGGCCGCACCACCCAGAAGCGCGAGTCCTCCACGGCCATTGCGGCACTGCTCTTGTCCAGTCGAACTGTCGCCACCACCCGCTGGCGGTCCTCGCTCAAGCCCACTTGCGTCACGCGGCCGACGACGACCTCCTTGTAGCGCACGTCCGTCTTGCCGGCCTCCAGTCCCTCGGCAGTGCGAAACTCGATGACGATCTCCGGGCCCACATGCATGAAGTGGCGTACGACCAGGACCAGTCCGACGAGCACGGCCACGAGCGGCACGAGCCACACCAGCGACAGGCGCAGCGCGTTGCGCCGCTCGACCAGCGGCGGCTCGACAGGATGCGGGGCTTGGTCAGTCATCGACCTCGACGCGTGGATTCCAGATCAGCCGTGGATCGAAGTTCTGGGACGCGAGCATGGTGAGCACGACGACCGCGCCGAAGGCGAGCAGCCCAGGCTCTGGTTGCACGTTCGCCAGCGGCTCGAAGCGCACCATCGCCACCAGCAGCACGACGACCAGCACATCCAGCATCGACCAGTGGCCGACGGCTTCGACCATCCGATAAAGCCGTGTGCGCTCGGCCTGCCGCCAGCGTGAGCCGCGTCGCGCCGTGACCACGAGCAACAGCAGCGCGACCATCTTCAGAAGCGGCACCGCGATGCTGGCGACGAACACGATCAAGGCCAGCTCCCACTCGTCGGCCTCCCACAGTTCCGCGATGCCGCCGAGGATCGTGTGGCTCTGCGTCCCCTGCCAGACGGAAGAGGTCGTCATGACCGGCAGCACGTTGGCGGGAATGTAGAGCACGGCCGCGGCGATAAGGTAGGCGGTGACGCGCTGCAGCCCGAGCACGGCATTGCGGTACAGCGGTGCATGGCAGCGTGGGCAATGCCAACCGCCCGCATTCGGCGAGTCGACGCGCGACACGAGCCCGCAGGTGTCGCACCCGTGCAATCGCAGCGTGTGCGCGCTGATCAATTCGGCTGACGGTCCGGGTGCGTTGCTCATGGCCTCGGCTCGTCCTTGGAATAAAGGTCGAGGCAGTCCCAGAGCCGGTGCAGGCCTGCCGACTCGAGCCCCGCGAGCAAGAGCGCGAGCACACCGAAGGCATACAGACCGAAGGCGGGGATCGCAC
>DASTGE010000192.1:0-4671 GCA_035719405.1 Burkholderiaceae bacterium | reverse complement strand
GTCAGCTTCGTCGTCAGACACGAAGCCATCGACCACCTCTGAGATCTGCATCTCGCCGGCAGCGATCTTGTCCGCCATCGAGAGGATTTCTGCAATGGTGGTGGGCGAGGCGCTGATGGCCAGCATCATCGCTTGCAGGCCGCCTTCGATCCGCTTGGCGATCTCGATCTCGCCCTCGCGCGTGAGCAGTTCGACCGTGCCCATCTCGCGCATGTACATGCGCACCGGGTCGGTCGTGCGGCCGAACTCGGAATCGACGGTCGACAGGGCCGCCTCGGCAGCTTCCTCGGCCTCTTCCTCGGTGGCGGTCGTGGTGTTGCCGCCGGCGATCAGCAGGGTGGCCGCATCGGGCGCCTGCTCGTAGACCGCGATGCCCATGTCGTTGAGCATCGAGACGATCGCTTCGAGGATTTCGTTGTCGACGAGCTTTTCGGGCAGGTGGTCGTTGATTTCCTGGTGTGTCAGGAAACCACGCGTCTTGCCCATCTTGATGAGGGTCTTCAGCTCCTGGCGACGCTTGGCGACTTCCTCTTCGGTAAGTGCCGTTTCGTCCAGGCCGAATTCACGCATGAGCGCGCGCTCCTTGGCGCGCGACACCTTCATGCGCAGCGGCTTGGCCTTGGCCTTGCCCTCGCTGTCGTCAGCGGCCTCGACCTCCGGTTCAGCTTCGAGATCACCTTCGAGGTCGGTGAAATCGTCTTCGACGAGATCTTCCTTCTTGCCGGTTTCCTGCGGCTTGCGTCCGCGCTTGCCCTTGCCGTCGTCCTTGGCGGCCGCTGCGGCTTTCGCGGTCAGCTTTTTCTTTTCGTCGACCTCGGTCTTGCCCTTGGCGACGGCGGTCTTCACGGCTGGTGCGGCGGCGGGCTTCTTGATGGCGGTCATGCGAGTCCTCGGTGATAAGCTGTACGTGGGCGCCCTGAAGCGGCCGGGCGAGCAGGTGCGTCCTTCAAGGGGCGCTCGCCGCAAGCACAGCCGGCAGGCGAGCCGCGCCCTCGAGGGGGCATCACGTCGACGGGGCGTCGGGCAGGCAAGATCGCGTGGACGTCGAAGATTGCAGCCGGGTAGGGGAGGGGTGAAGTGGCCTTCATGGTTGCCCGTGTCGCGGGTGGCCGGGTCCCGGGTTGACCTACGCGTTGTGCTGCTGTCACTCTTGCCGCTGCAACAAACCCATCATTATATCGTCTATGTAGTGCTTGCCGTCAAAAACACAAGTCCAATCGCCTTTGAGCGGGACTTGGAACGGTACGGTTTCACGCAGGTGACGCGGTCGAACGGGTGAGATCGGCAAGAACACGCAGCAGTTCCCTTGCCCGCAGCGAGGCGTCGGGGGACAGCTCGCCTGACTCGAACAACAGATTCAGCTCGTCCTTCACCGTCTGCAGTCGCAGCCGTTCCAGCACTCGCCTCAGATCGGCGAGAAGATCTGTTTGCCCGTCCGGCTCGTGCAGCTCCCCGACACGGTCAACAAGCGCCGCGCTGTGGGGGCCGAAGTCTTCCCCGAGCATCATGCCCAGCAGTGTTGCGGGGTGTTCCGGGCCGTGGTGGGTCAGATGGCGCTCCAGCCAGACGAAGGCTGGACCGTAGGGCGCCGGTTGTTCTGCAAGGAGGTCGTGTGCAGGGCCTTCGAGCTGGTTCCACAGCTCGCTGCGCGTGATCAGCAGCCACAGCGCGCGGTCCAGCAGAGTCGGGGTGCCGGGCAGCAGCTTGCGCAACCCGCTTGCCCATCTCTGGGGCTGGGCCGCCGGGGTTCTTTGAACAGCCGGCGAAATCGCCGCCTGGGGTCGGCCCCACATTGCCAGCAGGTCGTCCACCTCGAGGCGGGAAAGCGCCGCCAGCTCGCCAAGCACCTGACGCCGCAGCGCGCCTTCCGGCAGCGCTTGCCAAAGCGGCCTGGCTTGTGCCAGGAAGCGTGAACGTCCCTCCGCCGTGTCAAGGTCACAGCTATTGCGGGCGACCTCCACCAGCTGCTGCGACAGCGGCACCGCGCGGCCAACGCACTGCTCGAACGCCTCAGTGCCGAACTCCCGGATGTAGGAGTCCGGATCATGTTCGGGCGGCAGAAAGAGGAAGCGTATCGTTCGCGTATCGCCCGCGTGGGGGAGCGAAGCTTCCAGGGCGCGCGTCGCCGCCCGGCGCCCGGCCACATCGCCGTCAAAGCTGAACACCACGGATTCGGTGAAGCGGAACAGCTTCTGCACGTGATCCGAGGTGCAGGCGGTACCGAGGGTTGCGACCGCGTTGGGAAAGCCGAGCTGCGCGAGCGCCACCACATCCATGTAGCCCTCGACGACGAGCGCAAAGCCCTTGGCCCGCACCGCCTGCCGCGCTTCGTACAACCCGTAGAGCTCGCGCCCTTTGACGAATACAGGGGTTTCGGGCGAGTTCAGGTACTTGGGTTCGTCCTGGTCGAGAACGCGGCCGCCGAAGCCGATCACGTCGCCCTGTATGGAGCGGATCGGGAACATGATGCGGTCCCGGAAGCGGTCGTAGCGCTTCTGCTCGGCTTCTTCCTCGCCCTGGACGATCACCAGCCCGGCCTCGGCCAGCACCGGGTCGTCGTACTTGGGGAACACGCTCGCTAAACCGCGCCAACCTGGCGGGGCGTAGCCGAGGCCAAAGCGCAGCGCGATTTCGCCGGTCAGGCCGCGCCCCTTAAGGTAGTCGATGGCGGCTGGGCTGGCGCGCAGCTGACCCTGGTAGTGCTGTGCGGCGCGCGCGAGTACATCGGTGAGAGTCGCCTGCCGAGCCCTCAGTTCCGCTGTGCGGGCGCGTTCCTCTTCGCTGGCCTCGTCCCGCGGTACCTGCAGCCCGACGTTCTGCGCCAGATCATGCACCGCATCGACGAATCCAATCCCGGTGTGTTCGGTCAGGAAGCGAAGCGCGTCCCCGTGGGCACCGCAGCCGAAGCAGTGATATGTCTGGCGCGACGGACTGACGATGAAGCTGGGTGTCTTCTCGCCGTGGAAGGGGCACAGGCCTTTGTGGTTGATTCCGGCCTTCTTCAGTTCGACGTGCCGTCCCACGACATCGACGATGTCGACGCGCGAAAGCAACTCGTGGACGAAGCCGGTGGGGATCATCGCGGAAAGTCTAGCCGCCCGCTGACGGCCAGCGAGGGCGCTTTTCGCGCGCGAGCGCGGCTGCTACGCGGCAGCCGCCTCGGAAAACGGTCCCTGGAAGTCGCGAACCCATGGGAACACCTCGTCCGCCGGCATCGCCGCCGAGAGCCCCAACCCCTGGCCGATGTCGCAGCCGAGGTCGATCAGCTTGCGCGCCTGGGCCGAGGACTCCACGCCTTCGGCCACGACGGTGCAGCCGAAGGTCCGGGCCAGGCCGATCACGCCTTCGACGATCGCGTGATCCTGAGGGTCGGTCAGCATGCTCTGGATGAACGAACGGTCGATCTTGAGCACGTCCACGGGAAGTTGCTTGAGGTAGGTCAGGGTGGAGTAGCCTGTGCCGAAGTCGTCCAGCGCGAAGCGGACGCCAAGGCGCCTGCAACGCTCCAGCAGCGCCGACGTATAGGCAATGTCTGCCAGTGCGGCGGTCTCGAGCACCTCCAGCTCCAGCCTCGGTCCGAGCGAGCGTCTCTGCCGCGCGAGCAGCTCCGACAGGCGTTGGGCGAAGTCAGGCGCCTGCAGATGCCGGCTCGAGACGTTCACGCTGATGGACAGATCAAGTCCCAGGCGCTGCCAGAGCGCCAGTTGTTCCAGCGCATGTTCGAGCACCCAGTCGCCGATGCGGGCGGACAGACCGGTGTGCTCGATCAGCGGCAGGAACTCGGCGGGTGGCAGGAGGCCCTGCTCGGGATGGTTCCAGCGCAGCAGCGCCTCGACGCCAAGGACGATCCCTCGCCGCATATCGACCTTGGGCTGGTAGTGCAGGACCAGCTCGCAGTTGTCCAGCGCCTGCTGAACGCGGCCGACCGCCAGCACCCGCTCCTCTGCCCGCCGGCTGTGTTCGGGGTCAAAGAACAGGTAGCCGTTGCGGCCGGACTGCTTTGCACCGTACATCGCGTGATCTGCATGTCGCAACAGCGTGTCGGCATCGCTTTGATCGAGCGGGTAGACGGTCGCCCCCACGCTGGCTGTCACTTGCACGGCTTCAGCGCCCGACTCGAGCAGGTAAGGCTGGGAAACGACACGCAGTACGCGCTCGACCGCCAGGCGGGCCTCTTCCAAAGTGCCGGCGCGCAGCAGCAGCACGAATTCGTCGCCGCCCAGTCTCGCAGCAGCGTCGGACCACGCGGTGCCGCTGCGCAGCGCACCGTGCAGGCGACCGGCAAGCTCCACGAGCAGGCGGTCGCCCGCTGCGTGGCCGAAGCGATCGTTGACGGGCTTGAAGTGGTCGAGATCGAGGTAACAGACGGCCAGCAATGAGTCCTCGCGGTCAGCGGCGGCCATCGCGTCGCTCAACATCCGAGACAGGCGCGTGCGATTGGGCAGGCGGGTCAACTCGTCGAAGTGCGCCTGTCGCTCCAGGCGCTCCCGTTGCAGGCATGCCTCAGTGATGTCCGAGATGACGAGTACGTGATGTCGCACATGGCCGTCCACGTCGTGAACTGCGGAGATCGTCAGGTGCAGGGTGCACGGATCGCCATTGCGGCGTCGGTGGATGATCTCGCCGCGCCAAGCGCCAGACGCCCGTAGGCTGGCCCACATCGCGGCCTGC
>DASTGE010000191.1:0-2209 GCA_035719405.1 Burkholderiaceae bacterium | reverse complement strand
CATCTCGCGCTGGAGGATCGCATTGCCTTCCCGCATGCCGCAGCCCGAATGGGAGAGGAAGGCGGCGCGGCCATCGCGGACATGGGCCGCGAGATGGCAGAGCGGCGGGGTGTCACGCGCGGTTGATTGTCATCAGCCTGTGCGGCTCACTCCAGGAGCCCTCCTATCCACACGCGCCCATGTGCCCGCACGCGGTGCAGAAGAGGCATCCATCCTTGTGGATCAGGGTGGCATTGCCGCATTCGGGGCAACGTTCGCCGGGGATCGGCTTCGCCTGTGGATCGCTGCCGTCGGGCGGCGCCAGGACGCCCATCTCCTGCAGCGGATAGCCATGCTCGTCGAGCACGCCCAGCATCGCATAGCGCTGGATCACCAGACGTGCAAGGTAGGCCACCGTTGACGGCCACGTCTGCTGTCTGCGCTGATGGGCGGGCAAGCCGGGCACGAAGGCCATGAAGTGGCCCAGCGGCTCTGCGTAGGTAAGCAGCTTGCGAAGCTTCATTCCGATCCAGGCCGGGTCGATCACCCGCATGTCGAGCGACAGCACGCGGGCCAGCCCATCGAGCGCGCGTGGATAGTTGCCGAAGAGACCGAGGGCGCATGGCCGCGTCACCCCGCCAGGCAGCACGATCTCCTTGAGCGTCAGGGTGAAGGCCTCGCCACTGCCGGGGTTCTCGATATCGACCGCCCATGCCAGCGTGCCTGACGGCCCAGTGTGCGGCTCTTCGCGGCTGAACATCGCGTCCAGCACGGGCGTCGGCGCGCAATCAGACTCCCACAGTCCCAGTTGCTCGCACCGCCAGCGGATGACGGCGGCCGTGGCGGCCACCACGCCGGGAAACTGCCTCGCGCTGCCGTGCGGCGGGAACGGCATCTCGAACGAGCGTTCCTCCTGAACTGTCGCCAGTGCGTCGAGCTTCAGCCGCACCCACGCGGCGTCCTTGGCGCGCAAGTCCATCGACAGGGTCTTGGCCAAGGCGCCGAGTCCGCGTGGCTGCTCCGCGCCGTTGAACCACACCTCGAACGGCACTGGCCGGGAAGCCTCGGCGGTCGGCGGAAGTTCACCCACGAACAGAGCGAACTCGCCGTGCGGGTGGCGGATCATGTAAGTCCACGACGGATTACCCGCCGACAGCTCCGGCCGGCCGGGCCAGCGCAGCGACGCAAGCACCGGTTGAGGTGCGCGCTCCAGCGTCAGCCGTTGATCCGGGTGCGTGTCATCGAGCCTTGCCTCGTCCCCGCGCGCGGGCCGGTCCACACTCAGCACCGCACCGAGCACGGGGTTCGGCCGGTAAGTGGCCAAGCCTTTGAGCCCCGAGCACCATGCGCGAAGGTACAGATCACGGAAGTCTTCGTAAGGGTAGTCCTCGGGGACGTTGACGGTCTTGGAGATCGAGGTGTCGATGAACGGTGCGACCGCCGCCACCATCTCCTGATGCGCTCGCGCACTCATCTGCAGCGCAGTGACGAACGCATCGGGCAGCGGTGCCTGGGTGCCCTTCAGGTGGCGGTACAGGCGCCACGCGTGATCCTCCACCGCCGCTTCTTGGAACGTGCCGTCGGCCAGGCGTCGCCGCCGCAGGTAGTGCCAGGAAAAGGCAGGTTCGATGCCGTTGCTCGCGTTGTCGGCCATCGCAAGGCTGATGGTGCCGGAGGGCGCGATGGACAGCAGGTGCGAGTTGCGCAGGCCGTGTGCCCGGATGCGCTCCTTGAGTGCTGCCGGCAGGCGGGAGGCGAAGGTGCGGGCACCGGGCGCTCCGCTCAGGTAAAGGTCGGCATTGAACAGCGGAAACGGCCCTCGCTCCCGCGCCAGCTCCACCGATGCCGAGTAGGCGGCGTCCCGCATGAGCTCGGCGATGCGTGCCGCCGCGGCTCGCGCGCCCGGAGCGTCGTAGCGCAGGCCGAGCATGGCGAGCGCATCGCCCAGCCCGGTGAACCCCAGGCCGATCCGGCGCTTCTGGCGCGCCTCTTCCTTCTGCCGCGGCAGCGGCCAGTGGGTGATGTCGAGCACGTTGTCGAGCATGCGAACGGAGGGCACGACGAGGCGGCAGAAAGCCTCCTCGTCGAAGCGGGCGTCCGGCTCGAAGGGACGTCGCACGAAGCGCGTGAGGTCGATCGAGCCGAGGCAACAGCAGCCATAGGGAGGCAGCGGCTGTTCGCCGCACGGGTTGGTCGCGGTGATCGTCTCGCAGTACGACAGGTTGTTGTC
>DASTGE010000190.1:0-3988 GCA_035719405.1 Burkholderiaceae bacterium | reverse complement strand
CTGTACGTCCTCATTCCCAAAGGCCTGTTTCCACGGCAGGACACGGGGCAGCTGCAGGCCCGCATCGAGGCCGCGCAGTCGGTGTCGTACGAGCGAATGGCCGGGCTGCAGCAAGCCTCGGCGCGGGCGCTGCTGGAGGATCCGGACGTTCAATCGCTCAGTTCGTTCGTCGGGGTCGACGCGGCCAACAACACCATGCTGCACACGGGCGGCATGCTCATCAATCTCAAACGCAAACGGTCGGGCACGCTTCAGGAGACGATGGACCGCCTGCGTGCCCGCGTGAGTCGGGCGGTGGCCGGGGTGACGCTCTACCTGCAGCCCACTCAGGACCTGACGATCGATGCAGAGACCGGCCCTACCCAGTTCCGGCTTTCGGTGGAAGGTTCAGACTCGGGCGCGGTGGCTCGCGAAACCACACGATTGGCCGACGCGATGCGTGAACTGCCGCAGGTGCGCAACGTGTCGTCGGACGTCAACGCGACCGGTCTCGCGGCGTTCGTCAACATCGACCGCGACACCGCGTCGCGCGTGGGCATCAGCGCCGCGGCCGTCGATGATGCCCTGTACAGCGCCTTCGGCCAGCGCATCGTCTCGACGATCTTTACCGAGACGAACCAGTACCGGGTGATCCTCGAGGCTCGCGCCGACGCGCTCAGCACGCCCCAGTCGCTGGGCAATCTGCACCTTCGGACTTCATCGGGCGATCCCACGCCGTTGTCTGCGATCGCCCGGATTGACGAGCGACCGGTGCCGCTGCAAATCACCCACGTCGCTCAGTATCCGGCGGCGACGCTGGGCTTCGACACGGCGCCAGGGGTCGCGCTGGGCAGGGCAGTCGAGGCAATCCGGCAAGCCGCACGCGACATCCAGTTGCCGACGAGCGTGAGCCTGACGTTCCTCGGCGCTGCAGGCGCCTACGAAGCCTCGCTCACCAACCAACTTTGGTTGATCCTTGCGGCAGTGGTGTGCGTCTACATCGTGCTGGGGGTGCTGTACGAGAGCTACGTGCATCCGATGACGATTCTCTCGACACTGCCTTCGGCCGGCGTCGGCGCGCTGCTCGCGCTGATGATCACCGGCCACGAGCTCGACGTGATCGGCATCATCGGCCTCATCCTCCTGATCGGAATCGTGAAGAAGAACGCGATCATGATGATCGACTTCGCGCTCGATGCCGAACGCGATGAAGGCAAGTCGCCACGCGAGGCGATCCATCAGGCGGCGCTGCTGCGCTTCCGGCCGATCCTGATGACGACCTTGGCCGCGATGTTCGCCGCCATTCCGCTGATGTTCGGCAGGGGCGAGGGTGCGGAGTTGAGGCGCCCTCTGGGTCTCGCGATCTTCGGCGGATTGCTGTTGAGCCAGCTGCTCACCCTGTTCACCACACCGGTGATCTACCTTGCCTTCGACCGGCTCGGCCATCGCATGCGTGCAAGCCGTGGCCATCGTGACACGCCAGTGCAGGGCGCGCAGGAGCAGCGCTCGTGAACCTGTCGCGGCCCTTTGTTGAACGGCCGGTGGCGACGGCGCTGTTGACCATCGGCCTCGCGCTCGCCGGCATTGCCGCTTTCTTCGTGCTGCCAGTCTCGCCGCTGCCGCGCGTCGACTTCCCGGCAGTCTCGGTGCAGGCGCGACTTCCGGGTGCAAGCCCGGAGACCATGGCCACCAGCGTGGCGACGCCGCTGGAGCGTCGACTGGGTGTGATCGCCGGTGTCAACGAGATGACGTCGTCGAGCACGAACGGCTCGACGCGCATCAACCTGCAGTTCGACCTCCACCGTCAGATCGACGCCGCGGCGCGCGAGGTGCAAGCCGCGATCAACGCATCCCGGACAGACTTGCCCGCCACGCTGCGCTCGAACCCGACCTACCGCAAGGTCAACCCCTCGGACGCACCGGTCCTGATCCTGGCGCTGACGTCGCAGACCCGCACGCCGGGACAGATCTACGAGGAGGTGTCGAACCTCGTGCAGCAGCGTCTCGCGCAGGTCGATGGCGTCGGAGACGTTGAGATCGGCGGGGGGTCGCTGCCTGCCGTGCGCGTGGAACTGCTGCCCTATGCCTTGAGCCGGCAAGGCGTGAGCATGGAGGACGTGCGGGCGGCCATCCAGGCAGCGAGCGCGAACCGGCCGAAGGGCGCGATCGAGGCCGACGGCAGGAGGCTGCAGGTCTATACCAACCTTGGCGGGATGGGGCGACCGAGGGCTGCCGATTATCAGAACCTGGTCGTGGCCTGGCGCAACGGGGCGCCGATCCGCCTGCGTGACGTGGCAGAGGTGCTCGACGGACCGGAAGACCTCCGCACCCTGGGCCTGTTCAACAGCCAGCCGGCGGTGATCGTGGTCGTGACACAGCAGCCGGGCGCGAACGTGATCGAAACGGTGGACGGCGTGCGGAAGCTGCTGCCCGAATTGCAGGCGCAGTTGCCCGCGGACGTGAAGCTGCAGGTGGCCTCCGACCGCACGACCTCCATCCGTGCATCGCTGCGAGAAATCGAAGCGACGCTGTTGATCACGATCCTGCTGGTGGTGCTGGTGGTGAGCGCCTTCCTGCGCAACGCAAGGGCTACGCTGATCCCCGCAATCGCCACCGTCGTGTCGCTGCTTGGCACCTTCGGCGTGATGTACCTGCTGGGCTTCAGCCTGAACAACCTGAGCCTGATGGCGCTCACGGTGGCCACGGGCTTCGTCGTCGACGACGCGATCGTGGTGCTGGAGAACACCAGCCGCCACATCGAGGCGGGCATGGATCGCTTTGCGGCGGCGCTGCAGGGCGCACGTGAAGTGGGCTTCACGGTGCTGTCCATCTCGCTCAGCCTCGTCGCGGTGTTCATCCCGCTGCTGTTCATGGGCGGTCAGGTCGGGCGGCTCTTCCGGGAGTTCGCCGTCACGCTCTCGGCAGCGGTGATGATCTCGCTGGTCATCTCGCTCACCACGACGCCGATGATGTGCGCCTGGCTGCTGCAACGCGACGCACATCAGCGCAAGCCAGCAGGCCGGCTCTCACGCGCCACGGAGTGGGTGTACGTTCGCGTGGAGCGCGCCTACGGGCACAGCCTTGACTGGGCGCTGGCGGCGTGGCCCCTCGTGCTGGTGATCCTCCTGGGCGTGATCGCACTCAACGTCTACCTCTACGTCGCCGCCCCCAAGGGCTTCTTCCCCCAGCAGGACACGGGCCAGCTCAATGGCGGCCTGCGCGCCGACCAGAGCATCTCATTCCAGGCCATGCAGGGCAAACTCAGGGCGCTGGTGGACATCATCCATCGAGACCCGGCCGTGGACACGGTGGTCGGCTTCACGGGCGGCGGTCGTGCGGGCGGCGGCTTCATGTTCGTGAACCTGAAGCCCGCGTCCGAGCGCAAGGAGAGCGGGCAGGCGGTGATCGCGCGGTTGCGGCCGCAGCTTGCGCAGGTCACGGGCATCAGCCTGTTCCTCAACCCGGTGCAGGACGTGAGGATGGGCGGCCGGCAGACGACCTCGACCTACCAGTACACCCTCAAGAGCGACAACATCGCCGACCTGCGGCAGTGGGCCACAAGGCTTGCCGAGGCGATGAAGCGGCAACGCGCGCTCACGGACGTCGACACCGACCAGCAGGACGCCGGCGTCGAGACGTTCGTCGATGTGGACCGCGACAGTGCTGCCCGGCTTGGGCTCACCGCACGGGATATCGACAACGCCCTCTATGACGCCTTCGGGCAACGACAGATCGCGACGCTGTACGACGAACTCAATCAGTATCACGTGATCATGGAGGTCGCGCCGCGGTACTCCAGGAGCCCTGAGGCACTGCATGATCTGTACGTGCCGGTCCGTGGAGCGGTCGGCACGAGCGGCGGAGGCAACACGGGCACGGCGGCAGGCGCGGGATCGGGTCAGGCGAGCGGGAGCAGCAGCAGCGCCACGAGCGCGACCGGTACGGCTGCGGGCGCCACTTCCAGCGGTACGAGCGCCAACCCGGCGCTGCGCGATGCATCCACGGGCAC
>DASTGE010000189.1:0-3372 GCA_035719405.1 Burkholderiaceae bacterium | reverse complement strand
GAGTCCAACCCGTACTTCACCTACGACGCCAGCAAGTGCATCGTCTGCAACCGCTGCGTGCGTGCCTGCGAGGAAACGCAGGGCACCTTTGCACTGACAGTTCAGGGCCGCGGCTTCGAATCGCGCATCGTTCCCAGCCAGGCGGACGACTTCTTCCATAGCGAATGCGTGAGTTGCGGCGCCTGCGTACAGGCCTGCCCCACGGGCTCGCTGCTCGAAAAGAGCGTCATCGAACTGGGCGTGCCGACGAAGAGCGTCATCACCACCTGCGCCTATTGCGGTGTGGGCTGCGGCTTCAAGGCCGAAATGAAGGGCGACCAGGTCGTGCGCATGACACCCTGGAAGGACGCCAAGGCCAACGAGGGCCACGCCTGCGTGAAGGGCCGGTTCGCGTGGGGGTATGCGACGCACAAGGACCGCATTACCAAGCCGATGATCCGAAGAAAGATCACCGACCCATGGCAGGAGGTGAGCTGGGATGAAGCCATTGCCCATGCAGCCTCGGAGTTCAAGCGCATCCAGGCGAAATACGGGCGTGAAGCCGTCGGCGGTATCACCTCGTCTCGCTGCACCAACGAGGAAACCTATCTCGTCCAGAAGCTGGTACGTGCGGCCTTGCGCAACAACAACGTCGACACCTGCGCCCGTGTATGCCACTCGCCCACCGGCTATGGGCTGAAGCAGACCTTCGGCGAATCGGCCGGCACGCAGACGTTCAAGTCGGTCGAGAAGTCCGACGTGATCATGGTCATCGGCGCCAATCCGACCGATGCCCACCCCGTGTTCGCATCGCGCATGAAGCGACGTCTGCGCGAAGGCGCAAAGCTGATCGTGGTCGATCCGCGTCGCATCGACCTCGTCTCGTCGCCGCACGTCAAGGCCCAGTACCACCTGCAGCTCAAGCCTGGCACCAACGTGGCCGTCATCGACGCGATGGCCCATGTGATCGTGACCGAGGGCCTGGTGGACGAAGTCTTCGTGACGGCACGCTGCGAGGAGAAATCGTTCCGGCAATGGCGTGACTTCGTCGCCCGGCCTGAAAACTCGCCCGAAGCGCTGGAAGCCGTGACGGGTGTGCCCGCAGCCGACCTCCGCGCGGCCGCACGTCTTTATGCCACCGGCGGCAATTCGGCAATCTATTACGGCCTGGGCGTGACCGAGCACGCGCAAGGGTCGACGATGGTGATGGGCATCGCCAACCTCGCAATGGCCACTGGCAATGTCGGCCGCGAGGGTGTGGGCGTGAACCCGCTGCGCGGTCAGAACAACGTGCAGGGTTCGTGCGACATGGGATCCTTCCCGCACGAATTGCCGGGCTATCGCCACATCTCCGACACCACGGTGCGCGCCGACTTCGAGGCCGCATGGGGCGTGCATCTCGATCCCGAGCCGGGCCTGCGCATCCCCAACATGTTCGACGCAGCGCTCGACGGCAGCTTCAAGGGGTTGTACTGCCAGGGCGAGGACATCGTGCAGTCCGACCCCAACACGCAGCACGTGACCGAAGCGCTGTCGCATCTCGAATGCCTGGTCGTGCAGGACATCTTCCTCAACGAGACCGCCAAGTATGCGCATGTGCTCCTGCCCGGCTCCTCGTTCCTGGAGAAGGACGGTACCTTCACCAACGCGGAGCGCCGCATTTCACGGGTACGCAAGGTGATGGAGCCGCTTGGCGGATTCGCCGACTGGGAAGCGACGGTGAAGCTCTCCAACGCGCTCGGCTACCCGATGCACTATGAGCACCCGTCGCAAATCATGGACGAGATTGCCGCGCTCACGCCGACCTTCCACAGCGTGAGCTACGAGAAGATCGACCGGCTCGGCAGCGTGCAATGGCCTTGCAACGAGCACACCGACGATGCTGGCACGCCGATCATGCACAGAACGGAGTTCGTGCGCGGCAAGGGTCGTTTCATGATCACTCAATACGTGGCGAGCCAGGAGAAGGTCACCCGCAAGTACCCGTTGCTGTTGACGACCGGCCGCATCCTCAGCCAGTACAACGTCGGCGCGCAGACCCGCCGGACTGCCAACAACCTGTGGCACGACGAAGACCGGCTCGAGATTCATCCGCACGACGCCGAGGAGCGCGGCATTCGCGAAGGCGACTGGGTCGGCATCGCGAGTCGCGCGGGAGAAACGGTGCAGCGCGCGAAGATTACCGAGCGCGTCGCGCCGGGAGTTGTGTATACGACCTTCCATTTCCCCGAGTCGGGCGCCAACGTCATCACCACCGACAGCTCCGACTGGGCCACCAACTGCCCCGAGTACAAGGTGACGGCGGTGCAGGTGACGAAGGTGGCACAACCCTCGGAATGGCAGCAACGCTACGAGCGCTTCAACGAGAAGCAACTCGAGTTGCTTGCGCATCGGAACTCGGCGGGCGTTCCGGCGAAGTGAGGGCTGCAAGGGTGCCGGCGTTGAAGGCGGAGCGTGAGGTTCCCGGCGCCGAGTCGGTGCAGGCCGTCGCGTGCCGGGGCGGTGTCATCGGCGCGGTTCAGGACTGGGTGGCCGACGAAGTTCCCGTTGCGCTTCAATACAACGGCATCTCGCATGCGGTGATGCTCGCCTCGCCGCTGGACCTCGAAGACTTCGCCTACGGCTTCTCGTTGAGCGAAGGCATTGCCGACAGTGCGGCCGACCTGCACGGGGTCGAGGTCGAGGAGGTGGAGCAACTGTCGCCCGAGGACCATTGCGCGCTCCCATCCGATGGCCGAGCGTCGACATCCCCTGAGGGTCTGGTTCTCCAGATCGAGATTGCGAGCCGCTGCCTTGCCAGGTTGAAGGAGCGCCGTCGCACGCTGGCAGGTCGCACGGGTTGCGGCTTGTGCGGCACCGACAGTCTCGAGCAGGCCTTGCCGCGCATCGGTCGAACCGTCACGTCTGTGGAGGTCACGATGGGCGCGCTCGCGCGGGCGCTGTCCGGCCTGCGCGAGTTGCAGGTGCTTCAAGCGATGACCGGGGCGACGCACGCCGCGGCGTGGTGTTCACTCGAAGGCGACGTGCGGCTGCTGCGCGAGGACGTGGGTCGACACAATGCGCTGGACAAGCTGATCGGCGCTCTCGCCCGCTCGCGCACCGATGCGACGGCCGGCTTCTTCGCAGTCACCAGCCGGGCCAGCTATGAGATGGTGCAAAAGACAGCCCGCGCGGGTGTCGGACTGCTCGCCGCCATCTCGGCACCGACTGCGCTCGCGATCCGGACCGCGGACGAGGCGGGGCTCTCACTCATCGGCTTTGCGCGCGGGACCGAGTGGGTGGCCTACAGTCACGCCGACCGACTGATCCCATAGAGAGGAAAAGAACAGCACATGGACATTGATCGCCTGGTTCGCATGGCCAACAGCATCGGCGAATTTTTCGCGGCCATGC
>DASTGE010000188.1:0-10202 GCA_035719405.1 Burkholderiaceae bacterium | reverse complement strand
GAACACCAATCCCCTGTACATGCTGGCAACCACACCGCTGGCCGGACACAGCAAGACCAAGGGCGGCAGCTGGTTCGAATCGATGGCCCAAGCCTGGGGCCAGACGCTCGACAAACAGGCCGGCCAGATCGAAGACCTGTCGAATCAGGTGTCCGCAGGCGACGACAAGCCGGCCACCATCACTGAATTGAGCGCGGAGTCGCTGCGCATGAGCTTCCTGTCGAACAGCTCGCATACGGCCATCTCGTCCGCGGGCGAGGCGCTGAAGACGATGGCCCAGAAGTCGTGAGGGGGCACGCATGACAAGCTCCTTCGCCACCGCTGCCTTGGACATGACATCACGCGGCGCAGCGGGTGCGCCCATGCAGGCCAGCTACGGGGCATCGCTCAACGACGTGGCCACATTCGAGCAGGCCGTTTCCCGCGCGCAGGGCCATGCGATTTCAAGTCAGACGCATTCCATCCATTCTCCGGGCCCCGCCATGCAGGCGCTGCTCCGCCCGCTGGAACAGATCAACGCTGAGGCCTCTCGAATCTCCGCGCAGGCCAAGTCGTCGACGGAAGGCGGGCAGCCGCTGTCACCGGGCGAGATGGTCTCGCTCACGGTGAAGTGCCACGAATTCATGTTCCATTGCCAGCTCACCGCCAACGTGGCCAACCGCACTTCGGACGGCCTTCAACAGCTGTTCCGCCAGCAAGCCTGACATGAGCCGTGCCACTGCCGCCGCCGTGCTGTGCGGGCTGCTCATGTGCGCCTGCTCGGACCAGGAGCTTTACGGCAAGCTCACTCAGCAGCAGGCCAACGAGATGGTCGCCGTGCTGCGCAACGCAGGCATCGACGCGGACAAGCAGACGCAGGAGGGCGGCACCTTCGCCATCACCGCGCCGCACGACAGCTTCTCCCGCGCGGTCGAGGTGCTGCGCGCCCAAGGCTATCCGCGCGACGAACATGACTCGCTGGGCCAGGTCTTCAAGAAGGAAGGCTTCGTGTCCTCTCCCCTGGAAGAGCAGGCCCGGCTCAACCACGCGCTGTCGCAGGAGATCTCCACCACGCTGTCGAGCATCGACGGCGTGGTGATGGCCCGCGTGCACCTGTCACTGCCGGAGAAGGATCCGCTGGCCGAGAAGGCGCCGCCAGCCTCGGCGTCGGTGTTCATCAAGTACCGCGCGGGCGTGGACCTCAGCGGACAGGTGGGCAACATCAAGGCGCTGGTCGTGAACTCCATCCAGTCGTTGAGCTACGACAACGTGACGGTTGCGCTGTTCCCGGCCGAACCCTGGTCCGCACCGGAGGCCACGTCGAAGGCCGGCTTCGGCAGGTTGAGCACAGCACTCTGGTGGTGCCTGGGACTCGGCGGCGCGGTGCTGATGGCCGGAAGTGGTCTCTGGGCTTTGCAGCGCCGCCGCCACACGCCGCCCCGTCCCGCAAAACCGCGACTCATCACGCTGTCTGCGGCGCCCGCACACATCCAACGCAAGGACGATTCACATGAACAACACTACGTCCCCTGACACCACCGCCCGTGCCGTGCGCGAGCGACGCCGCGAGGTCGCGCATCTGCTGGTCGATGCGGCGCTGCGCGCCGATCTCGAATGGGCTGACCTCGCCCATCTACCCGATTGGGCTGACAGGCCGGCCGACGAACTCGACGCGCTGGCATGGGCAACGGCTGCATGGCTGCATGCGCATGAGCTGCGCCGCTGCATCGATGGTCCCGTGCTTTCGCTGCTGCGCACGCGCCTGGGCGAAAGCGCCTTCGCCGCACTCAGGAGCACGCCGCCCCCTGGCGGTGCGCCAGAGTCAACGCCACCCTCGCTTGATCTGGCCGCGATGTCCGCCCCGCAGCTCGATGCGTTGCTGCTTTCGCGCGGACGCGATTGCCTGCTGGCGAGCGTTGAGTCGTCCGCGCTGCGCCGCTGCCTTCGGGAGCACTGGTGGCAGGCCGTATCCGGCCCCGTGATTGCGCCCTCGACAGCCCTGGCCCAAGCGGCCGTGCGGGCTGCGTTGGACCACATGCCTCACACCGGCCAAACCGATTCGTCCTGCTCGCCCGGACCATGAACTTCATCGCGCTACATCGCGGCTCCGACACCAGCCTCGGCACATGCCAATGGCTGCTGCAGCCTGACGACATCACGGCATGCGAATCGTCCATGGCGTTGCTGTCGCGTCTGCAGGACTTGCATGACCGCAGGAAGCACGATCTGGAGGAGGCCGTTACACAAGGCCGCGAGGCCGGCTTCGCGGCCGGGCGCGATGAAGCCTTGCGCGAGGTCGTGCCCACGCTGCTGGCGGCATGGCAGCAAGCCGCCCATCAGGGGCAGGCAGACCTGCACGCGCTGCGTCAGGCCGTCGTCACGTTGAGCCGCCATGTCGTCGAGCGGATCGCCGCCGGCCTGGCACCCGCCGATGTGGTGGCCGCGCTGGCGCGGCGTGCCGTGCAAGAGCTGGTACCGCCCCGCGCTGCCGTGGTGCGCGTCCATCCCGACGTGGCCGCTGCCGTGCACGACTGCCTGCATGCCGCAGAGCAGAGTCTCGATGCCGCCTCACTCGAAGTGCGAGCCGATTCGACACTGGGTCTGCTCGATTGCGAGCTCGATACGCCCGCCGGACAGTTGATCGCCAGCCTGCAGACACAACTCGATCAAGTGACGCGCGCCTTGTGCGGCACGCAGGACGGGCCACGATGATGAACGCACTCGATGCAGATGCCCTGAGCGGCGAACTCGTCGACGCGCTGCGGGGCACGCGCACGCTCGGTGAACGCGGCCGCGTGGTGCAGGCCTTCGGTACCACGCTTCGCGTGAGCGGCTTGTCCGCCCGCATCGGCCAGCAATGCGTGCTGCGCGATTCGCGTGGCGGTCACCTGCGTGCCGAAGTGGTGGGGCTGTCTCGCGGTGATGCCATCCTCGTGCCGCTGTCGGGTCTGCAGGGCGTGTCGTCCGACGCGGAAGTGGAGGTCGTGGCCGAAGCCTCGCGGGTTGCCTGCGGCCCGGCGCTCTTCGGCCGTGTGATCGACAGCCAGGGCATGCCGCTCGATGGCAGGCCGCTGCCTTCAGGCCAGGGCTCCGGACTGAGACTCGTCCCCGTCGAGGCAGCCGCGACCAACCCCATGTCGCGCATGCCCATCGAGCATGTGTTCGAGACCGGCGTGCGCGCCATCGACTCGATGCTGACCGTCGGCGTGGGTCAGCGCCTGGGCATCTTCGCCATCGCCGGCGGCGGCAAGTCGACGCTGTTGGGCATGCTGGCGCGGCGCGCGGCCAGCGACGTGAACGTCATCGCACTCATCGGCGAACGCGGTCGTGAGGTACGGGAGTTCATCGAAGACAGTCTGGGTCCGCAAGGGCTGCAACGTTCCGTGGTGGTGGTGTCCACCTCCGACCGGCCCGCGATGGAGCGGCTGCGCGCGGCACAGGCGGCCACTGCAATCGCTGAAGGCTTTCGGGCGCAAGGCGCTCGCGTGATGCTGCTCATGGACTCGGCCACGCGCTACGCACGCGCGCTCCGCGAGATCGGCCTGTCGGTCGGCGAGCCGGCAGTCAGGCGCGGTTTCCCGCCCTCCGTATTCGCAGAGCTGCCGCGCCTGTTCGAGCGCGCCGGCAACGACGATGTGGGGTCGATCACCGCGTTCTATACAGTGCTCGCCGAAGACGAAGACGGCGGGGATCCGGTGGCCGAGGAAGTGCGCTCGATTCTCGATGGGCACATCGTCCTGTCTCGCGAACTCGGTCAGGCCGGGCACTATCCCGCCATCGACGTGCTGGCCAGCGCCAGCCGTGTGTTCACCAGGGTCGCAACGCCCGCGCATCGGGCCGACGCGCTGCGCCTGCGTGCCTTGATGGCCAAGCATGCCGAGATCCGCTTCCTGCTGCAGGTGGGCGAATACAAAGCCGGCAGCGACGCCCTGGCTGACGCGGCCATCGAGCGCTGGCCGCGCATCGAAGCGCTGCTGCGGCAGCCGCCGGAGACCGGCACGCCCTTCGATGAAACGCTGCGGCAGCTGCGCGAGGTGGTGGCATGACGTTCAACGTTGCATCGCGCTTCGCCGAACTCCGGCAACTGCTGCGACTTCGGGAACTGCGGCAGGAAGGCGCCCGGGCCGATCGGGAGGCCCGGCGTGCGGAGCGCGACCATGTCGCCGCTCTGCTGCAAGAACACCAAGCCCAGCTCGAGGAGCTCAACCTGAAACGCCGTGCTCTGGCCGATTGGGTGGCAGGTGAAGGCGCATCTTCGATGACGCAGCTCCAAGCCTTTGCCAACGCGCGGCACGCCTTTCTTGCCGAGGCGTGTGAACGTGCCGAATACGCCGTGCTTGACGACCAGGAAGCGTTGGCGAACGCCGAGCAGCAACTGGCACAGGCGCATGAGCGCTGGATCCGCGCGTGTTCGCAAACGCAATCGGTGGAACGACTGCTGGCCCGAACGCGCGCCGACATGGCCCGACGTTCCGAGTTGCGCGCCGAGCGGGAGATCGAGCCGGCTGTACGACCTGCTCATGAGGACATTCGCATGGAAGGGCTCGCATGAACATGAGCGTGGCCATCGGCAACCGGATGGATCGTGAGCGTCAACAACGGGCCAGCCTGACCGGGCAACTCGAATGGCGGATGCAGCGCCAGCGCGATGACAGGCGCTGCGGCGAACAGGCCGCGTTCGACAGCGCGCTGCTCAACGCACGTCAGGACAGGGCCAACCCTTCGCACAGTGGGCAAAGCGCTGACGCTGATTCCTTGCCGCTCACTGAACCGGCGCAAGGAGATCGCCTGCTCAGTGGGGCTGAATCATCTACTCCGGTGCCAACGCATTGCAAGGAAGTCACCTCTTCCATCGCTGCCCCCACGAATGCCCTTGCCGACAACACCCCGCCCAATGGCACAAATCACGCAATGCCGGGTCTTGTCGCCGTGCATGAAGCCGAGCCACGACAGCGAGGCGAACTGCCGCAGGAGTCCGTGATGAAGCAAGCCTGCCTGCAGGGTTCGGTTACCGACGAACGCGCCGGCGGTCGTTGGCGGTTCGAGCTGACGGATCAGAACCTGCCGATTCGCGCCCTGGCTGTTGAGCGCGCGCAAAAAGGCGGGCTTTGCGTCACGTTGCATGTGCCCGATCAGCCGGACCGCAATGCCATGCAGGCCCCGCTGCTGCGCTTGCAACACTGGTTGGCCGGGTACGGTGCCTCGCTCGCAGCCGAAGACGAGACGGCCGGTGCCGATTGATTGAACCCCGTTCGCGCGCAAGCCGATTCGCCATGCAAGCAACACAAACCCCGGCCATCACCGATTCGCAACATGAGCAAGCCCTGCGCCGGCACCTGGAAGACCGCGAGCGGCTGCTGTTCACGTCGAGGACGCTGTCGGTCACCGAGATGGCGTCCACGCTGGCGCATGAACTGAACCAGCCCATCGGCACCGTCGCCAACGTGCTGCGCGGGCTGAAGATGAGGCTTGAAGCCGCGAAGGACGGCTTGCCGCATCAGGGCCTGTCCAGCCCTGACGGATCCTCGCCCGAAGCGCTGATCGCGGGCGTGCAGTTTGCGCTGGACCAGGCACTTTTCGCCGGCAAGATCATCTCGCGCATCCGCGAGTACACGCATGTACGTCAACCCCGCAAGGAAGCGCTCGACCTGATCGAGGTCGTGCGCGAATCGCTGTCGCTGCTCGATTGGGAAATCCAGCGCGACAACGTGTGCGTGCACATTGAGATGCCCGTCATGCCCTGCCGCATCGTCGGCGACGAGGTGATGCTGCAGCAGGTGTTCGTGAACCTGCTGCGCAATGCGCTAGAAGCCATGCGTGGCGACGACGTGGCACCGCGTTCGTTGCGCATTGCACTGATCGTTGAACCGAACGTACGAGAGGCTGCACTCACGATACGTGACAGCGGGTGCGGCCTGCCCCCCGATGCGCAGCAACGGCTCTTCGTTCCGTTCCAGTCCACCAAGCCCAACGGCATGGGGATCGGCCTGAACATCTGCCGCTCGTTCGTTGAGTTGCACCAGGGACGGTTGTGGTTCACGCGGAACGAATCCGACAGCCCGGCCGAACCAGGTTCGACCTTCCACGTCGTGCTGCCACTCAGAGCATAGGCGCCTGTCGGCTAAAGGCCGCGCTGCCCACCGTTCTTCTGCCGACTTTCGCTTTCGAGGAACCCATGGCCGCACGCACGGTCTTCATCGTCGACGACAACAACGAATTCCGCCTTTCGGCGCAATGGCTGCTCGCGGGAGCGGGCTATCAGGTAGTGGACTTTGCCGATCCCGGCGTCGCGCTGCAGGCCCTCCATGAGCGCCCGCCGTTCGGGCCGGCCTGCATGTTGCTGGATGTGCGGATGCCCGGCATGTCGGGGCTGGACCTGCACGACCGTCTCAACCGGCAGGGTGTGCAGTTGCCGACCATCTATATGACCGGGCACGGCGACATTCCGCTTGCCGTGGAGGCAATGAAGCAAGGCGCCGTGACCTTTCTCGAAAAGCCCTTTCCCGAGGACGCGCTGGAGCAAGCACTGGAACAGGCCTTCAACCCCGCTCGACCTCTGCCGCGCCCGGCTTCCCATCACGATGATGCCGCCGCGCGCGAATGGGCGGAACGCTTCGGGCGGCTCACGCCGCGTGAGCGCGAGGTGCTCGACCTGGTGCTGAAAGAGAAGCTCAACAAGACGATTGCCGACTTGCTCCACATCAGCATCAAGACCGTGGAGCTTCACCGCGCGAACCTCATGCGCAAACTCGGGGCCGACTCCGTGATTCATCTGGTCAGGATGGCCGTGAGCGAGCGCGCCGCATGAACGCAATGAGTACCTGCCATGTGCAGGCTGACACGGCGCTCGGGCCATTGCGCATGCGCATCCCGTTGCCGCCGCATCCACGAAAGGTGCCGGGGCGTTTCGACAATCTCGACGTTGCCGCGGCCGTGGCGCGATGCGAACCGCTGCTATGCGAACTCGAACGCTGGCTGCAAACCCCGCTCGACCCCGCGCCCGTGCATGCCTGCCTGCCGGCGGCGGCCGGCGTGGAGATGACCCTCACCGACTCCAGCCTCGCGCCGCCTGCGACGACGTGCCGGCTGCCTTGGGCCGCACTGCGGTGCCGGCCGCTGCCGCAACGGCTGCTCGGCCCACAGGCCCAATGGCCCTCGATGCGCGGCGAACTCGAACTGGCCCGCTACGAGGCCGCGCCGGCCGCTCGATCGGCATTGAGCGTGGGCGCGATGCTGCTGTTGCCACAGGCGTTTCACCCGGCCTGGGTCGTGCACCTTCATTGCGCCGACGAGAACGCCTGTATCGACGCAGAGCACGCCATGAACGATGGCAACCTGCGCTTGCTGGCCCCGCTTCACGACGCCTTGCCCGCTCACGCCGAGTGGCGCGTCGTGCTCGACATATCACTCGACGTGCCCATACCGTGGGCCTTGGGATGGCAGGCATGCCCGCTCGCCCTGCCGACAAGGCCCGGCCGTGCGCGCCTGATTGGTCCGGACGCGAAACCCTGGGTCGAAGGAACGATCGTTCCCGCTCTGCAAGGCGCGGCACTCTGGATCGAACGCTGTTGCGACGACCATGAAGACGCCGAGTGCATCGAATCGGCGATGGCCTGCGATTTCGCCAATGCCTGACCTGCCTCGGCCCCTTGCTCCCTGACCCAAGCCTTCTGCAATCTGCTTATGGATCTTTCCCAGTTCTCGCCGTCGTCGGCACTCATCACGGTGGTGGTGCTCGCGCTCGCCCCCTTCGTCGCGGTGATGGTGACCTCGTTCACCAAGATCATTGTGGTGCTGAGTCTGCTGCGCAATGCGCTGGGCCTGCAGCAAGTGCCGCCCAACGTGGTGCTCAACGGCATCGCGCTCGTCCTGTCGATTTACGTCATGTACCCCGTGGGCCAGCAGATGGGCGAGAAGCTCGGCAAGGTGGAGAGCCTGGGCACGAGCACCACTTCGTTGCTCGCTGGGGCGGACCAGGCCAAGGAGCCGCTGCGTGAGTTCCTGATCAAGCATTCGCCGCAGCGCGAGCGTGCGTTCTTCCTGCACACCGCACGAAAGTCGCTGCCCGCCGAGCGCGCTGCGCAGGTGACCGAGCGCGACTTCATCGTGGTGCTGCCATCGTTCACCGTGAGTGAGCTTTCCGGGGCATTCCAGATCGGCTTCCTGATCTTCCTGCCCTTCCTGGTGGTGGATCTGGTGGTGTCGAACATTCTCATGTCCATGGGCATGCAGATGCTCACGCCCACCACCGTGTCGTTGCCATTCAAGTTGCTGCTGTTCGTGCTCGTCGATGGATGGGTGAAGCTTTCTCACGGGCTGGTGCTGTCGTATCACTGAAGGCTGGAATTGCATGTTGCAAACCGAAGCGCTCCAACTCACCTACCAGGCCCTGTGGCTGGTGCTCGTGCTCTCTGCGCCGCCCGTGCTCGTGGCTGCCGTCGTGGGCCTGCTGATCGCCGTCGTGCAGGCGGCCACGCAGTTGCAGGAACAGACGTTCCAGTACGCCGCCAAGTTCTTCGCCATCGTGGTCACGCTCTTTCTCACGGCTTCATTGCTGGGCGGAACCTTGTTGCACTATGCCGACAAGGTGATGAGCGGATTCCCGGGCATGGTGCGGCGTTGACATGAACAGCTTCACCGACATCGCGCATCTCGGCGATGCCGCACTCCTTGTGGGCCTGAGCACCACTCGTATTGCGGTGGCCTTTGCATTGATGCCCGTGTTTTCGCAGGACACGGTGCCCGCCATGGTGCGCAATGCCATCTTCATGTCGATGGGCGTGCTGGTGCTGGCCTTGCAGCCGGCGGTGTCTCCCTCGCACTGGACCGCACTGCACTGGATCGGACTGTTCGGCAAGGAAGCCTGCCTGGGCCTGGGACTGGCCTTCGGAATCGCCTCCTTTCTGTGGGCGTTTACGGCGGCCGGGCAATTGGTGGACACGAAGGTGGGGACAGCCAACGCGCAGATCACCGACCCGCTGTCGGGCCAACAGGTTTCACCCTCGGGGGCGCTGCTGGGTCGTCTGGCAGGGTTCCTGTTCATGGTCGGCGGCGGCTTTTCGCTCTTCGTCGGCTCCTTGCTCGAGAGCTTTCGCGCATGGCCGCTGGGCCATCTGGCGCTGCAACCCAAACTTGCGGGCGTGTTGATATTCGAGCGGCACCTTGGCGACTTGATGTCCCTGACCTTCCTTTTGGCCGCCCCCGTGCTGGTGGCCATGTTCGCGATGGATCTGGTGCTTGGCCTTGTGAACCGCTACGCGCAGCAGATCAACCTGAGCGCCATTTCCGCATCACTCAAAGGTCTGGCCTCGACGGCCGTGTGGCTGCTGACACTGGCCACACTCGTGCAGGGGTTCGGCAACGCCTTGGCAGGGAAGATTGCCGCGGTAATGCCGGTGATGGGGCGATTGTTGGGCGCCGGATGAGGCGTCATTGCCGCGGGCTTTGCATCTTGCGCTGGATCCACCCTTGACCCGAAGGAACACGGCCACGCCAACTTCCGGCAACGGTGAAGGCCTTGATTCAGTGATTTCAGTGATCGAAGTCAGTGCTCAATGCGCACGGAATCCCGTGGCACGCGCCAACAGCAAGACAGCGACTGCGCCTGCAACGATGCCGAACAACTGCTGCAGTCTTGCACCAGCCAGCTTCGTGCCGAACTGCCGGCCGGCCAGCAAGGCCATCACCGCGCCACCTGCAAAGGGCAGCGCCACGGACCACGGAAATGTCCCCTGCGTGGCTGCACCGACCACACCGCCGACGGACACCAGCGCAATGACAGCCAGGGAGGTCGCCACGATCCCACGCATGGACACGTTGCTGATGTGGGACAGCATCGGCACGATGACGAAACCACCCCCGACACCCAGCAGTCCGCTGAGCATGCCTGAAAGCGCCCCCGTTGCAGCCAGAGCGAGAGTACATGGCGCCCGCAGCGACAACCGCCCGGTGGCAGGATTCATCATGCAGATCGATTGCTTCTCAATCGGCAGCGTCCCTGCCGAAGTGCCTCTGGCGCCCTGACGGATGCTGCGCCACGCCACCCAGGCCAACACGCCGGCAAACGCGATCATCAGCGGCGTGTCGGGCAGGCTGCGGGCTGCACGAACGCCAAGAGGTGCGAGCAGCATGCCGTTCCCACCGATCAGCATGGCCGCTCGGTAGCGCACGATGCCTTCGCGCAGGCCGAGCAGCGCACCGATCGCAGCGGCCATGCCGACGGC